>JAZUJQ010000238.1:0-8361 GCA_045642845.1 Kiritimatiellia bacterium | reverse complement strand
CCACGACCGGCAGCGTGAAAGTCTTCGCCGCGCTTTCGTTCCCGTTCGGCAGCAACCGGACGGGCGCCGGGGCGGACGTGGCGCCGACGCCGAGCGTTTCGACGGTCGCATGAACCGTGAAATTGGTGATGCCTACGCCGGAAACGGAAACGCCGCCGAGCACCGGATAATCGGCTGGCGTCAGCGTCCGGAACGAGGCCAGACGCGTGATCGACTCATCGCCGGTCGCGAGCGTGGCGCGGACGTAATAGGTCGTCGTAGGCGCCAGATTGCCGAGCGCGATCGATTTCAGACCCGTAGCCGACACGGCTTCGTCGAAGTTCGTGACGGCGTTGGAGAAATCCGCCGAGATTGAAGTTTCGACGACAAGGCGGCCGGCGCCGCCTGGAAGAGAAACCACGTCGACGGAAATCGAAGCCGAGGAATCTGTTTCTCCGGACACGGAAACCGAACAGGCGGGCGTCAGCGGTGAGACGGTCGAGAGAGCGATCATCTCGTAAGGCCCGATGTCGATGTCGATCGAACCGTCCCCGCCGAGCGCATGCGCCTTGTGCGACACCGTCTCGTACACGGAACCGCCGCCGTACTGGGCGAGACCGATGTTGCGGTTGGTGTAGGTGTTGGCCGTCGTGTTGATGACGGCGAAATAGTTTCCGCTGTCCGTCGTCCATTTGCGGACCGTGAGCGCCGCGCCCCAGTAGCCGCCCTGGCCGTACACGACTTCGCTCTTCGTCGCCGGGAGCGAGAGAAAGTTCTGGTTGAACTTGCGCGCCGGTTGCGTGAAGCCGCGGGCGAGGTTGAAACCGTAGAGGTAGCCGAGCATGTTCGGGTCGGAAATCGCCATCGCCCAGAGTTCGGAGAGCATGCACGCCGGACCCGCCTTCTCGAAGTCCGCCGTGAAGTAGCCGCAAATCTCCTTGCCGGCCGTGTTCATCATGTTGTTTTCGTTCAGGGAATGGAACCGGACGAAGAAGAGGTCGCCGCTCTGGTCGCGCCAGTCGTTGGCGCCGCCTTTCTGGTCCCAGATCACCGTGAACACGCGGTTGAAGGGATAGGTGAGCGCCACGTTGGTCCGGTTCGTGTAGGTGAGCGGATCGTCGTGCGGTGCGGCGTGCTCCTGCTCGTACGGACTCCAGGTAGGCCAGTCCGCGTTGAGGCAGCTGTCGCGGTAGGTCTGCGCGGCGTAACCGACGTTCATGCCGTTTCCGCGCGTTTGGCCCGTCGCCCGGCAGGCCGCCTGCCAAGCCGTCGTGTCGTTGACGGTGAACATTCCTTCCCAGTTGATTCCGTATTCGCCCGTTTCGGCGATGGTGGACGTGAAGAACGACTTCGCGTTCTCGATGCCGTTGTCTTCGAGATACCGCCGCATCTCCTCAAGGAATTCGGCGCGTTTTTGGTACCACCAGGCGCGGTACTCCTTGTAGATTGCCGAGGAGGTCCCGGCCGAGGCGATCGAGGCACGCGTCACGGAACCCGCCGCGCGACCGGTCTCGGCGCAGAAGAGTGCGACAGTGTTATCATGGAACGAGACGGGCATCTGACCGCGGTTGCGGATCCACGAGCCGAGGAACTTCGCGTTGTCTTTGTAGCGGAGAACCGTGCAGTCGAGCACCTTTTTGAAGTCCTCTTTCGCGGCTTCGGACGTGATGTCCACGCGGCAGTCGTCGACCCAGCTGGCGTTGCTGTACGAATACCCCTCTTTGAGCGGCGTCGCGAGTTTCTGGTCGCCGAGATTGCCCTTGCCGCGCGCACCGGCGTATTCGTAGTACGGAAGGAGCCAGTGTCCTTCCGCGCCCATGATCTGGGTGATGTTGCCCCAGTCGTTCTTGATCGAATCATCCCAATTGTACCAGCTGCTCCCGTAACCGTGGTACGTCGGATCCCAGCCCTGGCAATACCCGAATTCGAGCTGATCCTTCGAATAGGTGTTGATGGCCAGGGCGTTCATCAGCTTCGCCTTCGCGCGGTAGAAATCCATGCGGTCCGTGTAGGAGGCGTGCCCGTTGTCGTCGCTCATCTCCTCGCGCCAGGTGACGACGCGGCGCGGAAGCGACGGATCCGGATAGTTGATTTCGGCGTTGAGAACGGATTCGTCCGTGATGCGGTACAGGCGGATCGACGCGACGGCGACGCCGAGGGATCCGGGGGCGTCGTCCGCCGGGAACAGCGCGAACGTGAGGTCGAACCCGTCCTGCGCGAGCGATAGCCGTGAACCGCCGTTGTACGGCGCGGGCTTCTCGCACGGGAACATCACTTGCTCGATCTGCTGGTACGTGCCCGAGAAGGGAACGTTGAACGATTCGAGGAAGTTCATGACGTAGGGCGGCGATTCGGAGTCACCGAGCGTCGGTCCCGTATGGAAGCCGCGCCGGGACGGCGCGCCGTTGTTGAGAACGGTCGCCGAACGCGGTGCATCGTCCGGATAATCGACGACCAGGAGGTAGGGATCGTTGGGAACTAGCCCTTTCCCGGCGCCGAGCCGCCAGCTCACGTACGCGCCCGACTCCTTCCCGTTCGCGTCCTTCGGCACATGGTGGAGAACGCGGCACGCTCGCCCGAGAATGTTCGTCACGTAGGAATTTCCCGCCGGGAAATCTCGGAACGAATGCGTTGCATCCGAAGCGCAGTCGATTGAATCGACAGGAACAAGATCGCCGTAGAACTCGAGACCGGGCACGACGTCGGCCGAAACGGAAACGATACCGGCAACAAGCCATGCGACCATGGCGCAACCAAAGATTTTTTTCATGCCCAAATGGTAGCAAACAAAAATCCGTCAGGCAACTTGAAAACGACGGCGGTGGCAAAGGCGCGGGATGCGCACATTGGGCAGGACGAGCAGGACTGGTAGGACGAGTATGACGGCGGTGGCAAGGGCGCGGGGTGAAAAACTCCGACGACCGTCAAACATGCTCCGCTACCGCTTCGCCGTGCTTCGCGGCGTTCAGCCGCAGACTTTCGGCGTGATGTAAATCGAGTCGATCGCGGTCGAGTGCAACCGATCGCGGTCGAGAAATTCTGTTCTGTCCCAAATCTTTCAACAACCACGGACAACACGGATCGGCAGCGCTTACGCTTGCCGTTTTGCCGAGCGTGAGCGAGGCGCATCCGTGAAATCCGTGGTTCAGCAAGCTTAACTTGCAACTGATTAACTTGCCGCACTTGCCAACTTGGCAACTGACAACGCGCCATCCGGTCTGATATCAGTAATCAAGTGTTTCAGTGCAGGGCAGTTGCAAGTTCAACTTGCCCGTGCGCGCCGAATCGGCGGTGCATGGCGCAGAACATTCGGCGGAGCGGTACCGAGAGCGCCACGGATCGGAGTTTCTTTTCAAACTGAGCAACGGCGCGGGTTGCTGGGGCGCGGGGGTAAAAACTCCGACGGCTGTCAAACATGCTCCGCGCCGCAGACTTTCGGCGTGATGTAAATCGAGTCGATCGCGGTCGAGTGCAATCGATCGCGGTCGGGAAATTCTGTCAATCCATCCACCTCCGAATCCCGTGCGCGCCGAACCGATGGTGCGGAGCACAAGCCATTCGGCGGAGCGGCAGCGGGAGCTCCTCGGAGTCGGAGTTTCTTTTCAAACGGCGCAAAGGCGCGGGTTGCCAATGCGCCGTGTCGGAAAACTCCGTCGGACGTTTGCGCGGCGGGCGCGGTCACGCGCCGAGGACGAAATCGAGCAGCATGTCCGCCGTTTCGCCGATCGAAGCGAGCCGCAGGGTCTCGTCGGCTTCATGGTCGCCGCCGCCGTCGACTCCGAGATTGGCTATCGGGACGCCGAGCGATTCGAAGTGACGCGCGTCGGTCGCGCCCATCATGCGGTAGAAACGGATGTCCCTGGCCGGCCAATGACGGCGCATCACGCCGGCGAGGCGCTGCAGCTCCGGATTCGATTCTTCGCAGAACACCGGCGGGCATTCGATCTTCATTTCAACCTCGAGACCCGTGGTTTCACGGAGCAGACCGGCGAGACGTTCGGGCGCGCCGGCTTCGGTGTAACGCATGTTTATCGTCATTTCGGCCGTGTCCGGGATCCGGTTGTGAACCGTTCCTGCGTGCATGATCGTCGCGGACGCGGTATCGAACCATCCGTCGCCGACGTCAGCGGGAAGTTTCGTCCAGACGGCGCGGAAGCGCGTGTAACCGTCGATCAGCCTGTCGATCGCGTTGTCGAATTCCCACGGCCTCGAAGAGTGTCCGCCGCGGCCGCGTGCGCGCAGGACGAAATTCGCGATGCCCTTCTGCGCCGTGGCGATGGCGTACGCCGCCGAATCGACGATGATCACCGCCTTGCCGGCTCCGTACCCCAGTTTCACGGCTCCGGCCGCGGTCGAGCCGCCGGTCTCTTCGTCAGTCGTGAACGCCGCGCCGACGGAAGCGCGCGAACCGACGGCGGATGCGAGCATGGACGCGATCGCCATGGCGCCGCCCTTGCAGTCGTGCACGCCGCGGCCGTGGATGATGCCGTCCGCATCGACCTGCGGCTCGAACGCCGCGTCATCGGCCGGAACGACGTCCAGATGCGCGTTGAAAAGATAATCCGGCTTCTTTCCGGGAACGGTTGAAGCGTAAAGGATTTTGCGTCCGCAGGTCGTCTCGACCGTGCAGAGCACGCCGCGCGCTTCGAGCCATCCGCGCAGGAGTTCCACGGCGCGGTCGCAGGCGGCGGCGTCGGAGCTGACCGACTTCACGCGCAGAAGTTTTTCGAAGAAATCATTGTCTATGTTCATTTCGGGAATGTTTTGCGTTGAAAAAAACGGCGGGCGGGTCACGCCCTCGGGAACGCGCTGCGGTAGACCGCGCGGATGCGTTCGAGCGAAACGTGCGTGTATATCTGCGTCGTGGAAAGCGACGCATGGCCGAGCAGTTCCTGCACGGCGCGCAGATCCGCGCCGGCGTCGAGCAGATGCGTCGCGAAAGAATGGCGCAGCGCGTGCGGAGAAAACCTGTCCGGCAGGCCGGCGGAAACGAGAGCAGATCCGAACACGCGTTCGATGAGGCGCGTGGTGACGCGTCCGCCGCGCCTGTTGCGGAACACCGCGCGTGCGCACGCCGCGGCGCCGTCGGGTCCGAAGAAAGCCGCGTTGGCGGACATGAGCGCGGCCGTCGCTTCGGCCGCCTTTTCGCTCATGGGCACGATGCGTTCCTTGCGGCCCTTGCCGAAGAGGCGGACGCACCCCGTGGCGCGGTCAACGTCGCCTTCTGAAAGCCCGGCCGCTTCGGCGATGCGCGCCCCGGTGCCGTAAAGAAACTCCAGCAGAGCGTAATCGCGGAACGCGAGGTATGCGTCCGCGCCGCCCGGATCCTGCGACGCGAGCGCTTCGGCGCGCGTCTGCGCCGTGTCGAGCAGCGAGCACACGTCGTTCACGCTCAGGACGTCCGGCAGATCGCGGTGAAGCTTCGGGCCGCGCACGGCGGCGACCGGCGAATCGGCGACGACGCCCTCGCGCAGAAGGAATCTGAAAAAAGACCGCAGCGCGGAAAGTTTGCGGCGCACCGTGGTCGCCGCGGCGTCGTCCTCGATCGAACGTTCGGAAATGAATCCGCGGACGTCATCGCGCGTCACGGCCGTCCATTTGAACGGCGGTCTCTCCTCGCCCCAGCGCGTATTCGCGAACTGCCCGAGGTCGCGCATGTAGCCGGCGATCGTGTTCGGCGACGCGTTGCGTTCGGCCTCGAGGAAACGCGTGAACGCGGCCGCGAGCGGATCGTCTTTCACGCAGTCCCTCAGCGCCGTGTCCGTTGCCGCGCCAGCGTCACGCATCGGCGAACCCGCAGACGGCTTTTGCGACCGCGGCGTCAAGCGCGGGCGCGGCGAGCGCGGAAGCGGACAGTCCCGCGACGCCGAGCTCCTCCGGCGTGGTGCCGGCGTTCAGAAAAACCTGCAGCAGGTCGGAGAGACGGTACGTGCGCAGATCGACGCGCGAAGCGTAGTTCTCCTCCTCCTCGCCGACCTTGACCAGCACGCCGCCGTCCTCGAGTTCGTGCAGGGTCTCGCGCACGAGACGGACGGATATCCTGCGCGTCGTCGTGAATTCAACGGCGTTGAGAATGCCTCCGCCCGACGCCATGCGCGCGTAAAGCTCGCGCAGAAGTTCGCACGAGAGCAGCAGACGGGAGCGCACCGACGGCTTGTTCCAGCCGCTTTCCATCATGTACGAATCGGCGTTCTGGACGGAGTACGCGACCTCGGCGCCGGCCAGGACGATTTCCCACGAAACGTAAACCCAGAACAACAGGATCGGCACCGCCGCGAACGAACCGAAGAACGCGCTGTACTTGGCGACGCCGATCTGCAGCGAAAGGCAGATGCGCATCCAAACGAAGAAACCGAGCGCGGCGGTGAACCCGCCGATCAGCCCGGGGATGAACTTCACCTTGACGTTCGGCAGGAACGTGAGCAGAAAGGAAAAACAGACCGTGAGAACGAGCAGCGTCAGCAGCGCCTTGAACACCGGAAATCCGGTCATTGCGGAAACGCCGGCGCCGTCAAGCCGCCCCATCAGCGCGTTTATCTTGGAAACCAGCGGGATCGAAGACGCGGCGATGCTCAGAAACGGCAGAATGACGAGCACCGAAAGATAATCGGTGAACTTGCGGACCAGCGTGCGCGGCTTTTTCACGCCCCACACGTTGTTGAACGACGCCTCGATGTTCCCGATCAGGGAAATCACGGTCCACACCAGCATGAGAAGACCGATGCCGCCGAGCGCTTTGAAATTGATGCCGTCGACTATGTCGAACGCCTTGTCGACGAGACCTTGCAGCCACGCTTCGTCGATGCCTCCGGAAGCGGCCGGGGAAACGTCGGACGCGGCCTCGTCGCCTGAGCCGGCGGCGGGGGCGTCTTCGGCGACGGACGGGATTCCGTGTTCCGCGGTCCCGTCGACGGCCGGGGCTTCGCCGCGCTCGACGGGATGCACCTCGGCGACGAAAAACTCGTGCAGCCCTTCGTGGGCGCGGGTGCGAAGCTCGTCGCCGTCGACCACGGCCTTGGCGAGCGACAGCGCGAGGGCCAGCACCGGGATGATCGAGAGCAGCGTCATGAACGTGAGCGACGAAGCGTGCAGCACGCATTCATCGCCCTTGAACCCGCGCGCCACGAGCGTCAGCACGCGCACCGCGCGCACGCCGAAACGCCGCACGCCGCGCAGAGCCGAAATTTCGATGTCCCAGATGTCTCTGGTGAGGAAATCTACGATTCCGCGCAGGTTCGCGTTCATGCCGGCGTTCCGTTGTTTCAGACGATCAGTATGTCGCGCGACGGATCGATCACGCGGTCGGAGAGCACGTCGTCGAGCGAATCGGCGTCGCTGGCGACGGCCGGATCGATTTCGATTCTGACGGCGAGCGAACCGTCGGCGGCGCGGGGAACCTTCACTCCGCAGGCTTCGAGCCAGCGCGACCACTTTTCGGAAAGATCGCGGCGGCACGTGTCGGGGGAATCCGAACCTTCCCTGTTCTTCACCGGGGAGAATTCCTCGGCACGGTCGAATGCCACGTTGAGCGTCGTCTTCGCATCGCCGAGCGCGTCGAAAATGAACTTCTCGAACTTGTACGCGTTCGGGGTTTCGGGTTTGACCGTGGCGCCGGAATCGTCGCAGAACGGGACCTTCTTGAACGCGATGTGAAGCGGCAGGCCGGCGTCCGTTTCGCGGCGCAGAAACGCCACTGAAAAGATGTGGATCGCAACGGAACCGAAAAGGAAACGCAAACGCCCGTCCGGACCTTTCTCCTGTTTGAGTCCGTCGGAAAAAACGGGATCGGAGTACTCGACGATCTCCGTGCGGCCGCCGCGCTCGACGACGATGCCGAGGCCTTCCTTCCAGTCGCGTTTGGCGCAGACCTTGACGGAGTATTCGGAGCCGGAACGCAGGTGTTCGCCGACGAAGGCGGGATCGCACACGTCGACCATCGGATTGTCGACCTGGAAGTAGAACACGGCGTCAAGACCGCGTTTTTCCATGTCCGCCAGGCATCCGGTGCGCTCCAGCGCCGCGAGCATGCCGCCGTGGCCGTCGGGGCTCATGAAAATGTGGCCGGGGGCGTCGAGAATGATTTTGCCGTCCGCGTCGAGCGCGGGCCAGACGGACTGCGAGAAGAAAAACACGCGGGAGGAATCGAGCCCGAAATACGAGTTCTCCTCGAAAAACGCGCGGGTGGCCGCCTCGTTGACTGGGCTGGTCATGATGTAGAACGGGACCTCGGAGCCGTATTTCTTCTCGAGCGCGAGGACTTTGCGCGCATGAAACGAGAAAAGCGGAGCGCCGGTGATCGGACCGACCGGATAGCAGCCCTTGGGGCCGTCGTAACCCAACCGCGACCCCTGCCCTCCCGCGACGAGGATGACGCCGATCTTG
>JAZUJQ010000237.1:0-3308 GCA_045642845.1 Kiritimatiellia bacterium | reverse complement strand
TGCCGATCGGATTCGCGTTCTCGGGGATGATGTCGCAGATCACGTCGTCGATCACGTTGAACGCGTAATCGGCGGTCCGCAGATCCGGCGGACTGTACCAGGCGTCGTCCTCGCCGTTCCAACCCATGTTTAGGTGGATGTACAGACTGCCGTCCGAATAACCGTAGCCGTCGCCCGCCACCGCATGACCGCCGTCGCCCGAAATGCTGAACAGCACCGGAAGCCCTGCGTCGAAATTCGGCACGACTATGCGCCGCAGCGCGTCGAGCGAGAACGGAAATTCGCCGGTGACGGGATGATTGTCCTCGTCGTAGCGTTTGTACGCGCCGAAGGTGTATCCGCGGGCGCCGGCGTACCCGAAGCGCGACCTGAAACGGTCGGCCATTATCGCGGTGTACGCGCCGCTGCCGTCCGACTCGTAGCACATCTCGGCGGCGATGCCGACGTCGGAGGTCAGCTTCCCGATCGCCGCACGCTGCGTTTCGCTTATGGAGCCGTGCATCGGATCGAGCGGCATGTCCGCCCAAGCGTAAACGCCGCCCTGCATCGCGATGTTCGTGGCGACGCCGTCCACCTCGCAGGCGTACGCCGCGGGCGCGACGGCCGAACGAGGCCATTCGTGGAAACGCATGACCTGCGAAGCCGCCGTGGCGACGCAGCCGCACGCGTAATGATTCGGCGTGCTGTAATTGAAACAGCGCTGCCGGCCGACGCCGTTCACATAAACGTCGCTCTGCCCCCAGTGCGACTGCAGCAGCGGCGCTACCCGCACGTCGGAAACCGTCGCGATCCCGTCCGTCTGCGGACCCGCGGAACGCGGTGAAACGCCGGCGCGCGCCGCATCCTCGCGCACGCGGGCGTCGCGCCGCAGAAGCTCCCACAACGGACCGCCGGACTCCGGCCGCACGTCGTCGGCCTCGGGCAGGAACGCGACGACCGGAGCGTCGCCGTCCTGCGCCGAAACCACAGCCACGCCGCCGTTCTCGAAGCGGACGACGTGCATCTTCGCGCCGGACGCCGGATCGGTTTCGGTGCGCACGTCGCGCACGGCGCCGATGCGCCGCCCCGTGAAACCGCGTCCGCGTTCGGCCCATCGCTGCGCGGAAAAACGCGCTTCGTCGGCGTCGCGCGCAAACAACGCGAGCGAACAGACGAAAAACGCGAACAAAACGCCTGCCTTTGTCCTCATGGGGAAAAATTGTATCAACTTTTTTCAAAAAACGCTTGCATTACGCGAATCATTGGACTAGACTTCCGCGCCGTTCTTGCCTCTTGGTGTAATGGTAGCACAACTGACTCTGGATCAGTTTGTCTAGGTTCGAATCCTGGAGAGGCAACCAAACGACAAACAAACAATCCTTAAACTCAATAGGATAAAAGATATGGCGACAATCGACTTTGGCGGCGTCAACGAAACCGTCATCACGCGCAAAGAATTTTCGATGGCGAAAGCCCGCAAGGTTCTCAAGAAAGAAACCATCGCCGTGCTCGGTTACGGCGTCCAGGGTCCGGCCCAGTCGCTCAACATGCGCGACAACGGGTTCAACGTCATCGTCGGTCAGCGTTACAGCGACAAGCCGAACAGCTCCTGGGCCCGCGCGGTCAAGGACGGCTGGGTTCCCGGCAAGACGCTCTTCTCCCTCGAGGAAGCCGCCGAAAAAGGCACGATCGTCCAGTTCCTCGTGACGGACGCCGCCCAGGTCCAGATGTGGCCGAAGATCAAGCCGTTCCTCACCAAGGGCAAAGCGCTCTACTTCTCCCACGGTTTCGGCATCGAATACAAGGAGCAGACCGGCATCATCCCGCCCGAGGACATCGACGTGATCATGGTCGCGCCCAAGGGTTCGGGTCTCAACGTCCGCCGCAACTTCCTCTCCGGCGCCGGCATCAATTCCTCCTTCGCCGTCTTCCAGGACGCCACGAAGAAGGCCATGGACCGCACGCTCGCGCTCGGCATCGCCATCGGCTCCGGCTATCTCTTCCCGACGACCTTCCACAACGAAGTCTCCTCCGACCTCACCGGCGAACGCGGTTCCCTCATGGGCTGCCTCTGCGCGATGATCGAAGCGCAGTACGAAACGCTCCGCAAGGCCGGCCACACGCCGTCCGAAGCGTTCAACGAGTCCTGCGAGGAGCTCACCCAGTCGCTCATCCGCCTCGTCGACGAGAACGGCATGGACTGGATGTTCCGCAACTGCTCCGCGACCGCCCAGCACGGCGCGCTCAAGTGGCGCAAGATCTTCAAAAAGGCTCTCAAGCCCGCTTTCGGCCAGCTCTACCGCTCGGTGACCAACCGCACGGAATGCAAGGAAGTGATCCGCGACTGCGGCAAGAAGAACTACAAGGCCTGGCTCGAAAAGCAGCTCGGCGAACTCCGCGACAGCGAATGCTGGAAGGCCGGCGCCACGGTGCGCGCCCTCCGTCCGCACGAGCCCGAGAAGGCCGGTGCCAAAACGGCCGCCGGCGTCGGCGGACGCAAGGTCCAGCAGTGATCTCCAAGCGGGCGCGCCGAGGCGCGCCCGCTTGCTTTTCAACCGCCCGGTTCCATCAATCGTTCCGCACGTCCCGCGAAAGCCGCGTGCAAACACTCCGTCCGCCGCACGCTCCCGCCATCACCGACAGGCGGTCCCGGCGGTGGCAAAACCGGAACGCATGTTTTAGAATGCGGATGCATGGGCACCGACGGTCGCTACGGATTTTCCGCATCCGTTCCGGACTGCACGCAGGTTTAGTCAAATGAAGTTCCAAGCCATCTTCACCGCGCATTTGCTGACATTCGCCGCTTTCGCCGAAACGAACGTCGTCACCGTCGTCGCATCGCGGATCGACGATCCGGCGACGGACATGCCCGTGCTCGTAGACGTGCTCGGGCACGCCGACATCGCCGCCGCCGGCGGCGCCGATTTCCCGACCGTCATCGAACGCACCGGAGCGCTTGAAATCCGCAGACTCAACGGCAATCCGTCGCAGACGATGCTTTCGGCTCACGGCTACGGAGAGACCGCGCACGGGCGGGTGCTGGTCATGGCCGACGGCGCGCGGCTGTCGCAACCCGACATGTCGCCCCCCGAACTGATGGGCATCGCGCCCGATTCGGTTTCGCGCATCGAAATCCTGCACGGGCCGCAGACCGTGCTTTACGGCGACGGTGCGTCCGCCGTGCTCGTCAACGTGCTGACGGACGGCGACGATCTCCCCGACTTCCGCCGCGCGGCCTTTACGGCCGGAGGTCACGGGCTGCTGTCCACCTCATTCCGCTTCCACGAAAGCGACGGATCCGCCGTGTTCGGCGGCGGGTTCGGCGCCGC
>JAZUJQ010000236.1:0-2747 GCA_045642845.1 Kiritimatiellia bacterium | reverse complement strand
CTACGTTCCGCTCGCGGGACACTGGCAGTTCTGGTGACGGAGAGGGGACAACGAGACGGGGGCGGCGCCCCCGAACCCCCGCTTCGCGATGTGATTGCGCAACGTGGCGGAGTGGGCTCCGCTTCGCGATGTGATTGCGCGGCGTGGCGGGGTGGCCGCGCCCCGAACCCCCGCTTGCGGCGCGTTCAGACCGCCGCGAACGTCCGTATGGCGGAGACCGTGTAAACGGCTGCGGTTTCGACGCGCAGAACGCGTTCGCCGAGCGAGACTCCGCGTGCGTTCGGGAGGGCCAGAGCGGACGCGAGTTCATCGGGCGTGAAATCGCCTTCGGGACCGATCAGCGCCGCGCATTCTTCGTCGCCTCGGCATTCGTTCAGGGCGTCGCGCAGCGGCACGGCGCCGGGGACGAGCGCGCCGACGAGGATTTTTCCACGGAACGCGCGCATCGCATCGAGCGCGCCGTTCCAATCCACGGCGGGAGCGAGCTCGGTCGCCCACAGGCCGTTGCTTTGGCACAATCCGGAATCCAGTATCCGGCGCCAGCGGTCCGGGACGTCGCCCTTGCGCATGTGCGCCACGACGCGGGCTGAAAGAACCGGCACGATGCGGGCGACGTCGAGCTCGGCCGCTTTTTCGAGCAGCCAGTCCATGCGGGCGGGTTTGGCGACGCATTGGAAAAGCGTGACCGACGGACGGGTGCGCGGCGCGGCAATGACATCGCCGAGCGTTTCAACGGACACACCGTGCCTGTCCGCCGCGGTCACGCGCGCGAGACGCGCGCGGCCGGAGCCGTCCAGAAGTTTCAGTTCTTCGCCGACGCGCACCCGCAGTACGTTCCTCAGATGGTGCGCAACGTCGTCCGGCAACGATGCGCCGGATGGCGTTTCAACATCTGGAACACGAACGCAGGTCATGGGAGTGGAAGCGGTTTCGTCCGGCGCGGTGCGGCTTGCGAAGCGGGACACCGCCGCCGGAGCGCCGGATCATTTCCGTTTTTCGAGGGTTTCCTTCGTTTTGAAGAAACGCTCGGTGCGGTTTGCGAATTCGCGCGCTTCGGGATACGACGAAAGATCGCTCGCCGCGCGGAAGGCCTCGAGGGCTTTTTTCTGTTCGGACGAAAGCCGCGTCGGGATTTCGATGATCACGCGCACGTGCAGGTCGCCGGTGCCGCGTCCGTTCATGACGGGGCAGCCCTTGCCGGGAATGCGGTAGACCTTTCCGTTGGGAGTGCCGGCGGCGAGCTTGAGCTTCGCGATGCCTTCGGGCGTGGGGACCTCGACCTCGCCGCCGAGCGCGGCGACGTCCGGCGACACGGGGACCGTGACGATCAGCTCGTCGCCCTGGCGCTCGAAGATGTCGTGCTCCTTCACGTGTATGACGACGTGCAGATCGCCGGCGCGGCCGCCGCGCGTGCCGCCTTCGCCGCGACCCGCGACGCGCAGATGCGTGCCGGTTTCAACGCCCTTGGGGATGCGCAGGGAAATCGTGGAGCGGGTGTTCTCGCGGCCGGTGCCCTTGCAGCGGCGGCAGGGATTTTTGACGACGGTTCCGGTGCCGTGGCAGGCGGGGCACTGCTGGCGCATCTGGAAGAACGCGCGCATCGTGGTGACGAAGCCAGAGCCTCCGCACTGTTTGCAGGTCTCGCGTTTGGAGCCGGCGGCGGCCCCGGTGCCGTGGCATTCGCCGCAATCCTCTTCGTGGGGGATCGCGATTTCCTTGACCGCGCCGAAGAGCGCTTCTTCAAGCGTGATTTCGATGTCGTATCTGAGGTCGCTTCCGTCGGCCGGCGCGTTGGGATCGGGCGCGGAGGAACGTCCGCCGCCGCCGCCGAAAAACGAGCCGAAGAGGTTGTTCAGGATATCGTTGATGTCGGCGCCGTGCGTGAAGTCGCGGTCGAAGTCGAACCCGCCGGGCCCGAACTGGGATTTGACGCCGTCAGGGCCGAACCTGTCGTACGCCGCGCGTTTCTGCGGATCGGAAAGCACCTCGTACGCCTCGGAACCTTTCTTGAAAAGCTCTTCGGCCTTTTTGTCGCCCGGATTGCGGTCCGGGTGGTACTTCATGGCGAACTTGCGGTACGCCTTTTTGATTTCCTCCGGCGTCGCGCTTTTTTCGACGCCGAGCAATTGATAGTAATCCTGTTCCATCGTTTACTTCTCCTCGGGGGAGTTCTCCGATGCCGGTGCGGCGGGTTCCGCCTCTTCCTCTTTCTCGACGACCGCCTGGGCGGCGCGGAGCACCTTGCCGTTGAGACGGTAGCCGCGGCGCGTTTCGAACGCGACGCATCCGGGCTTGTGCTGACCGGTGGCCATCACCGTGAGCGCTTCGGTCGTTTCGGTGTCGAGAGGGGCGTCGACGGTGGAGGGAATGGGTTCGAGACCGTGTTTGGCGAGCGCGGCGAGGAGCGTGTCGCACGCCATCCTGTAGCCGACGAGATACGGATTTTCCGCGTCGTCGGCGCAGCGTTTTTCGAGATCGGCGAGACCGCGGTCGAACTGATCCAGCACCGGCAGCATATCGTCGATGAGATCCGCGTTGGCCTGATTCACGCGGTCGGCGTATTCCCTGGCCTGGCGTTTGCGGAAGTTGTCGAAGTCCGCCTGCAGGCGCGCGAAGCGGTCTTTCCAGAGCGCGGCCTCGTCGGGCTTTTCCTCTTCTTTGACGGGTTCGGCCGCTTCCTCGGCGGGGGTGGCGCCGGCGGTTTCGGGGGCGACGGGTTCTTCGGGCGCGGCCGCGGCGTTTTCTCC
>JAZUJQ010000235.1:0-2443 GCA_045642845.1 Kiritimatiellia bacterium | reverse complement strand
ACCGCTTGGCCTCCGACTTCCTTCGCGCGGGCGTCGTCGGCGAGCGTGCGCATTCCGCGTCCTCGGGCGAGCGCGCGGAGTTCGTCTTCGCGGGCGCCGGCGGCGATGCGCGATGCGATGTCGGCGTCGGGTTCGAAACATTCGAACACGCCGATGCGGCCGGCGTAGCCGCGTCCTGCGCAAGCGAGGCATCCGCACGGCGCGAACGTCACGGCGTTTCCGGGAAGCGAAAGCGCGGCTTTTTCGGCGTCCGCGGCGGGGTGCGGACGGCGGCACGCCGGACAGAGCGCGCGGACGAGGCGCTGCGCGACGGACAGACGCAGCGTGGCCCCGGCCAGATGCGGCGCGAGCCCCATGTCGACGAGGCGCGTGACGGCGGAAACGGAATCGTTCGCGTGGAGCGAAGAAAGGACGAGATGTCCGGTGAGCGCGGCTTTGACCGCGACGTCGAGCGATTCGGAATCGCGGATTTCGCCGATCATGACCACGTCGGGATCGTGGCGCAGCAGCGAACGCAGGGCTTTGGCGAAATTGACTTTGTCGGAGCCGTCGACCTCAGCCTGCGAGACGCCTGGGATTTCGTATTCGATAGGGTCTTCGACGGTGAGGATGTTGAGAGGCCGTCCGCGCAGGAGTTCGCGGATGGCTGCGTGGAGCGTTGTCGTTTTGCCGGAACCGGTCGGACCCGTGAGAAGCATGAGGCCGTGTGGTTCGGCGAGGACGCGGTCGAAGATCGCGCGGTCCGGTTCGCGCAGGCCGAGGCGGTCGAGCGTGAAACGGGATGAGTCTGTTTCGAGAAGGCGCAGAGTGATGCGTTCGCCGTAGCGGACCGGCAGGGTCGCCGCGCGGACGTCGATCGTGGACTCCGGGTGCGCGGCGTCGATCCACGTGAACCCTCCGTCCTGCGGTGCGCGGCGTTCGGCGATGTCGAGCCCGGCGAGCACTTTTATGCGCGATCCGACGGCGGGCTTGAGCGCCGCCGGGATGCGCGCGATTTCTTCGAGTTCGCCGTCGACGCGGATGCGGACGCGCGTGGAATCCGCCTCGGGATCGAAATGGATGTCCGACGCCTTGCGCAACGCGGCGGCGCGGAAAATCCGTTCCACGATCGCCACGGGGTCGTCGGCCTGCGCGGCGGCGCCCGTGCGGGCGTCGCCGTAGACGCGGCGCAGCGCTTCGCGCAGCTGCGCGGGATCTGCCGGGCGGGGGTCCGCCGGCATTCCGAGCGCCTGTTCGACGGCGTGGATCGTCTGCGCGTCTGAAACATCTGCCATCGCGAGCGCGCAGCGTCCGCCGATCGCGCAGAGCGGCAGAGCGAGGCGGCGCAGCGCGAGCGCGGACGGAACCTTGCCGGCGAGCGAAGGATCGATTCGCACGGACGCGAGATCTGCGATGGGTTCGTTCATCGCTGCGCGCCTCCGGTTCTGCGCAGACGGTCGCGCAGGACGTCTGGGTTGCGGGAATGGGCCAGCGCGGTTTCGAGCGTCACGCTTCCGGAGGCGTAAAGTCCGGCGAGCGACTGGTCGAGCGAAAGCATGCCGTGCGCGGAGCCGGTTTCGATCGCCGAATAAAGCTGGTTGCTGCGGCCGGTCGAAATCAGGTTCGCGACCGCCGGCGTGACCAGCATCAGTTCGCACGCCGGGACGCGGCGGGCGCCGGGCCGCGCCGGGGGCAGCAGATGCTGCGCGAGCACGCCGCGAAGGACCATCGCGAGCTGGTGACGGACACCGTCCTGCTCGGCGGCCGGAAAGACCGAAACGAGGCGTTCCACGGCGCCGGGGCAGTCGCCGGAGTGCAGGGTCGTGAACACGAGATGCCCGGTTTCGGCGGCGGTGATCGCGGTGCGGATCGTTTCGAGTTCGCGGATTTCGCCGACGAGGATCACGTCCGGATCCTGACGCAGCGATTCGACGAGCGCGGAGTTGAACGAAGCGGCGTCGCGGCCTATCTGGCGCTGGTTCACGAGGCAACGGCGCGATTCGTGAACGTATTCGACGGGGTCTTCGATCGTGACGATGTGTCCGTCGCGCGAGAGATTGATTTCGTTGATCAGCGTGGCGAGCGTCGTGGACTTTCCGGAACCGGTCGGGCCCGTGACGATCACCAGACCGTCGCGGCAGTCGCGGAAACCGGAGAGCCGCGCGGGCAGTCCGAGTTTTTCAAGGGACAGAAAATCCGAGTCGAGCCGGCGGAGCGCGACGGCCGTGCCGCGGCTTTCGCGGAACACGTTGAAACGGTAACGGAAACCGCCGGGGGAGGTGACTGCGCCGTCGATGGATTCGCACGGAGCGGATGCGGCGGATGCGGAAGCGCTGGCGCGGTCCGAGGGGAGGTTCGTGCGCGACAGTTCGGCGGCGATCGCCGCGGCTTCTTCCTGCGAAATTTCGCCGGAACCGGGATCTTCGGAGAGCGTTCCCTGAACGCGCAGGCGCGGCCTGCGTCC
>JAZUJQ010000234.1:0-3058 GCA_045642845.1 Kiritimatiellia bacterium | reverse complement strand
CGATCGATTTGATTTCAATCGCACCAAAAATCTGTGGCTGAACGCCGCGAAGCGCGGCGAAGCGGTAGCGGAGCCTGTTTGCCAGCCGTCGGAGTTTTTCAACACATGCGCATTGGCAAACCGCGCATTACCACAGCCGTTCTACTTGTCATGCCAGTCCTACTCGTCCCACCCACGTGCGCAACTCAGTCATTCGCCTTTTCCGAAAGCATTTCCGTGGCGAAGGAGATGTTCCAGAGGCCGCACTGCTTGCAGATGTCGAGGACCTTCATGACATACTCGTAGCGCACGTCCTTGTCGGCGCGCAGAATGAGCTTGTGTCCGTCCCTGGCGAGAAGCGCGCACTTCCGTCCGAGCTCCTCGAACGTGAGTTCGCGGCGGTTGATGATCACCTTCCCGTCGGCCGTGAGGTTCACGATGACCTCTCCGGGAAGGCGTTGCGGCGCCTCGGCTTTTTTCGCGGTCGGGAGCTTGATGTTGACTTCGCTCTCCCACTGCGAATACACGGACGTGGTCACGAAAAAGCAAAGGAGCAGAAACACCACGTCGAGCATCGGCGTGATCTGGAATGACGGCAACTGCGGTTTTTCGGAAGAAAACTTCATGTCTGCCGCCCCGTTTTCACTTGGACGCCTTGCGGTGCGCGGCGATGACGGTGACTATGTCTGACGAAGCGCATTCAAGCGCCGCGACCTGACGCTGGGCCCGGCGGCGGAACCAAGCGTAGAACACCATGCACGGGATGGCGATCACGAGCCCGGCGACGGTCGTGATCATGGCCATCGAAACGCCGTCGGCCAGCACGGCGGGCTTGTTTGCGATTTCAATCTCGTTGCCGATGCCGTGAAAAGCGTTGAACATGCCGATCACCGTGCCGAGCAGACCGATCATCGGAGCGATGGACGCGATGTCGAGCAGCCATTGGGTGCGGGCGTTGAGACGCTCGGCCTGACGGGCGCCCTCGCCTTCCGTCACCGACGTGAGCAGCGAAATGTCGCCGTCGGGCAGATTCTGCGCGGAATCGATGGCCGCCATGGCGATGCGCGAGAACGGGCACGGACGGTAGTCGCACACGTGGCGGGCTTCGTCGAGTTTACCGTTCTGGAGACAATCCATGACGTCGTTGACGACGGCCGTCGGCACCGTCGCACCCGGACGCAGCGTGATGAGAAGATACACGACGCTGGCGAGCGCGAACACCGAAATCAGCACGAGCGGCCACATGAGCATGCCGCCGCTCTTGAAAATCTCGATGAACGACGTGCCGGCGGACACGGCTTCGGGCGCGACCGCCTCGCCTTCCGCAAGAAGACAGGCGGGGAAAGCCAGAATAGCGAAAACAGTTTTTTTCATTGCAGTCAGGTTGCTACGGTTTTGACCTCGGCGCGGACTTTTTCCTCGCCGGCGGCGAATTCCGGGGTCCGCCATGCGGCGCCGTTCCAGTCGCGCATGAGCTGGTTGAGACGGGAGAAGAACGTGCGGGCGTCGTCGCGCGACGGGAACGCCATGGGCGCGTCGAGAATTTCGCAAAGCACGCCGAAAACGTGGCGCTGACGGTCGGACGAACAGGCGCCGTCGACCGCGTCGAACGAGTTCTGCTGGAGATAGGCGGTGTCGACGAGTTCGCTCTTGAGGTAGAGCGTGAAGTCTTCGGACGACGTGCCCTCTTCGCCGACGACTTTCATCATCTGCGCGATGTCGTTGCCGCGGCGGAGCACCGAACGGGCTTTTTCGACGAGCGCCGGATCGCAAACGCCCGGATATTTGCTCCAGGAATCGAGCGGATCGATCGCGGGGTACCGGCGGGCGTCGGAGCGCGCGCGGGAAAGCCCGTGGAAAGCGCCGACGACCTTGATAGTGGCCTGAGTCACGGGTTCATCGAAGTTGCCGCCGGCGGGCGAAACCGCGCCGCCGATCGTGACGGAGCCGATCGAACCGTCGCGCAGGCGCAGACGCCCGGCGCGTTCGTAGAACGACGCCACGACGGACTCCAGGTAAGCGGGGAACGCTTCCTCGCCAGGGATCTCCTCGAGGCGGCCCGAAAGTTCGCGCAACGCCTGGGCCCAGCGGGACGTGGAATCGGCGAGCATCAGCACGTCGAGCCCCATCTGGCGGTAGTAGGCGGCGATCGTGGCGGCGGTGTATACGGAGGCTTCGCGCGCCGCGACCGGCATTGACGAGGTGTTGCAGATGATGCACATGCGGTCGAGCAGCGACTTGCCGGTGCGCGGATCTTCGAGCTTCGGATATTCGCGGAGCATTTCGACGACCTCGCCGGCGCGTTCGCCGCACGCCGCGTAGACCACGATGTCGACCTGGGCGTAGCGCGAGGTGGTCTGCTGAAGGACCGTCTTGCCCGCGCCGAACGGCCCCGGAATGCAGTACGTGCCGCCGAGCGCGACCGGGAAGAACGTATCGACCGTGCGGATGCGCGTTTCCATCGTCTTGTCGGGACGCAGACGCTCGACGCAGCAGGCGAGCGGGACTTTCACCGGCCAGCGCTGGAGCATCGCGACCTCGTGATTCTTCCCCGCTTCGTCGGTAAGCGTCGCCACGACGTCGGTCACGGTGAAATCTCCGGCCGGGGTCACGGACTTCACGGTGTACGCGCCGGAGAACGCGAACGGAACCATGACGCGGTGCTTGAACACGCCCTCCGGAACGGTGCCGAGCGTGTCGCCCGCGCGGACGGAATCGCCGGCCTTGACCGACGGAGTCCACGCCCATTTCACGTCGCGGCGCAGGCCGGGGATGTATTTGCCGCGCTGCAGGAAAAATCCGTACTGTTCGGCAAGCTCGGGAAGCGGATTCTGAAGTCCGTCGAACACCTGAGTCAGGAGGCCCGGCCCGAGTTCGACGGAGAGCAGTTCGCCGGTGACCTCGACGTCGCAGCCGGCGCCGAGGCCGGAGGTGTCTTCGAACACCTGCATGTCCGCCACCGTTCCGCGGATGCGGACGATTTCGCACATCAGGCGCAGATCTCCGCCCGCGGACTCCGGACGCGGCAGAACCGCGTAGCCTATTTCGTTGAGCGCCACGGCGCCGTCGAACGCGACGG
>JAZUJQ010000233.1:0-4760 GCA_045642845.1 Kiritimatiellia bacterium | reverse complement strand
GTGCAGACCGCGCTGGCGCACGCCCGCGCGGCCGGTTTCAACACCGTGGTCCGCATCGACGGCGACGGTCAGCACAATCCGTCCGACATAGCGCGGCTCGTTTCCGCGCTTGACGAGTCCGGAGCCGACATAGCCATCGGTTCGCGTTTTCTCGCGCAGTCCGGCGCCCGCGCTTCGTCCACGCGTTGGCGCATGCTCGGCAATCTCCTGCTCGCGCGTTTTCTTTCCTCGATCTGCCGCTGCCGCATCACGGATCCCACGTCGGGATTCTGGGCGATGCGCGGACGCGTCCTGGATTATTTCGCGCATGATTTTCCGTGCGAATATCCCGAGCCGGAAGCGATCGCTCTCGCGCGCCGTCAGGGATATGAAATCACGGAGGTTCCGGTTTCCGTGCGCCCGCGCGAACACGGCGTGTCGCACATCGGTTCCATCGGTACGCTTTATTTCGCTCTGAAGGTGGGCCTTGCGCTTGTCGCCGACCGCGTGCGCACCGTCGACGTGCGGTTCGCCAAAAAACGGAAAGGGGAATTGTCGTGATCGTTCTGGCGTCGGCTCATTCGCTGCTCGGCATACGCATAGGTCTTGCCGTTTTTTGCCTGGCCGTCATCGCGGTGACGTTCGAGTCGATACGCAAGACATCGCTCAAGGAACGCTACGCTTTGCTGTGGATCGTGCCGTGCTTCCTGCTGCTTGTGCTCACGGCTTTCCCGCGCGTGCTGGACTGGATGAAAAACGTGTTCGGCATGACCTACGCTTCAAGCATGGCGTGCGTCATTTTCTTTTCGCTCGTCTGCGCAGTGTTTTTCCTCTCGTGCGCGATTTCCAAGGCCGAGCGCAACATTTCACGTCTCGCGCAGAAATGCGCTTCGCTCGAAGCGCGGCTCGCGGAGCTTGAAAAGAGAAGCGGAAAATGACCGCGGTCGTAATCCTGCACTTCAACCGCATCGACCTCACGAAGGCCTGCGTCGAATCCGTGCTGGCGCAGACCTCGGCGCCGCGTGCGGTGATCGTGGTGGACAACGGCTCCACCGGGCACGATGAAGCCGCGCTCGTATCCGCACTGCCGGCGCATCCGGCTCTGTCGGTCATCCGGACTCCGGTTCCGGGCGGTTTTTCCTACGGCAACAACATCGGAATCCGTGCCGCGTTGCGCGACGGATCGGTTGAGTCCGTTCTGGTCCTCAACAACGACACGACCTGTCCGACCGATCTTCTGTCGTCCGCCGAGGCGTACATGCGCGCGCATCCGCGCGTCGGGCTGCTCGGATGCGAAATGGAGGGACGTGACGGCGGCGAGCCGCAGGCCGCGGGCAAAAATCTTTCGAAAGTTTTCGCGCTTCCCGTTCCGGCACCCGCCGGAACGGTTCCCGATTATCTGCAAGGGTCGTGCATTTTTATCCGTCGGTCGGTCCTCGAGACCGTCGGTCTGCTCGACGAGAGTTTCCATTTTTTCTGCGAGGACGCCGATTATTCGTTGCGCGTCCGCAGGGCGGGGTGGGAGCTGGCGGTGCTTCCCGACAGGCGTGTTTTCCATTACGGATCGGCGACGATTTCCGGCGCTTCCGAACGTCGGTCGGCATGGTATCGCGCCGGGCATCGGTTGTTTTTGAAGAAGTGGTTCCCGCATCCCTGGGCGCGGGCTTTTCCGTCGCTGTCGTTCCGTTTGGCGTGCGACGCGCTCTGCGGCCGTTTCTCCGCGCTCCGCGGAAATCTGCGCGGATTCTTTTCGCCGGATCTCGGGACCGTCGAACGCTTGCGCGCGGTTCCCGACGGAAGTCCGGTCGTCGCCGTCGATCTGCTGTTTCTCGTCCCCGGTCAAGTCGGAGGATCCGAGACCTACGTCATGGAAACGCTCCAGGCGATGGCGGCCATGGCGCCGGACGTCACGTTTCTGCTTTTCACGAACCTCGAAAACCACGACGGACTCCTGGCGCGTTTTTCGCGCTTCCCGAACGTGGTTTTTGCGCCTGTCGGCGTTCGCGCGGCTTCGAAACCGTCCCGTTTCACGGCGGAGTGTTTCACTTTGCCGCGCCTCGTCCGCAGATACATTGCATCGACCCGCCGCGGCGGCGACCGCCGGATTTTCGTCCTGTGGTGTCCGGGCAATCTCTGTCTTGCACGCGTTCCATGCCGTATCGTGACGTCGATTCTCGACATGCAGTACAGGCGTTTCCCGGAGGACTATACGCTTCCGGCGCTTTGGATCATGCGGGCCGTCACCGCTATTTCCGTGCGTCGCAGCGACGGGATTCTCACCATTTCGGAGTTTTCGAAGTCCGAAATCGCAGACTGTTTCCCGGGGTCCGAACCGCAGATCACGGTGACGACGCTCGCCGCGTCGGATGAATTCCGCCCCGGAACGGACCGCGCTGCGGCGAACGGAAAATCGGCTCCGAAGCTGCTGTGCGTCGCAAACACGTATCCGCACAAACACGTCGAGGACGCCGTCGCCGTTTTCGCACGGCTCGCGGATGAATTTCCGACGCTTGCTCTGGACGTCGTCGGGCGGCCTCGACTGGGCGAACCCGCCGTCGAAGCGGCGATCGCCGCGCTTCCGCCCGACGTCCGCGCCCGCGTGAACCGCATCCACAGACTGGCGTTTCCGGAACTCGTCGGCGCGTTCGGATCATGCGGCGCGTTCCTGTTTCCGTCGCGTTACGAGGGTTTCGGCCTTCCGGTTCTCGAGGCTCTCAAGACCGGCGCGCGCGTGGTGGCCTGCCGAGCCGGATCGATTCCGGAGGTCGGCGGCCGGTGCGCTTCGTACTTCGATCCCGGCGACATCGATGCCGCCGCCGCGCTCGTCCGCGACGCGCTTCGCGCCCCGCCCCGGACCGACGCCGAACGAAACGCGGTTCTGGCGCATGTCGGCGGTTTCACATGGGAACGCACCGCGGGCGAAACGCTCCGCGCGCTGTTGCGCAAACCGCGCGTCACCGTGGTCACGCCGTGCTTCAATTCGGCGGCGACTCTGCCGACGTTGCTTGATGGAATCGATGCGCAGGCTTCCGATTCCGCCTGGTTCGAACTCGAACACATCGTCATGGACGGCGGCAGCACGGACGGCACGCTCGACCTGCTTGCCGCGCACGCGAAGCCGTGGCGCAAAGTGTTTTCCGAACCCGACAAAGGCCCGGCCGACGCGATCAACAAAGGATTCGCCCGGGCCGCTGGCGAATATGCGGCGTGGCTGAATGCGGACGACGCCTACGCTCCGCACGCGCTCGCGCGCATGGTCGCCGTTCTCGAACGCCGGCGCGACGCGTCGTTCTGTTTCGGACGCTGTCCGATCATCGACGGGACGGGAAAGGAAATCCGCAGGCCGATCACGCGTTTCAAGGAAGTGTTTTTCCCGTTTCCGTTCCGCTGCGTGCTTCAGACTCTGAACTTCGTTTCGCAACCGGCGACGTTGTTCCGCAAAAGCGCGCTCGACGCCGCGGGCCCGCTGCGGATCGATCTCAAGGCCGCATGGGACTACGATCTGTTGCTGCGGTTGCGCGGATTCGGCCGCGCGGCGCGCGTGACGGGACGCGCGCCGGTCTCGTTTTTCCGGTGGACGCCGAATTCGATCAGCGGTTCCAACTTCGCCCGTCAGTTCGACGAGGAACTGGAACTGGCGAAGACCGACGCCGGAAGATTTTCTTTTCCGGCGATTCTGCACCGCGCGGTCCGCCTGTGCATAGTGGCGATTTACACCGCCATGGCGAAACTGCGCTGATTTCGCCCGACCGGGCTCCGCTTCAACGCGCGGAACCCGGGATTTCCATCGAGAACGTGGTTTCTGACCCGGACTGTCCGGCGGTCAATGAAACCCGTTCGAGCGCACGCAGGATGTCGGCGACCGATACGCTCGAGTCAGCGCCGATCTTCGCGGAAAGGTCGAACGGAAGTTCCGCGCCGACGAGCGCGAAAACCATTTGCAGAACAGGAGCGAGTTCGGCGAATTTGACGAAGTCGATTTCCGCTGCGGCGATCGCCCCGCAATCGGTCTTTTTCCAACGTCCGGCCAGGTCGCCGAACGTGGCGCCGCCTTTTTCAGCCGCACGGAGTTTCCCGTACGCCCCGTACCCCGAACCGATGAAAACATCGCGTCCTTCCTGACGGGCGAAGAATCTGTTTTCACGCGGAGTGTCGCCGAGCAGTTCGAGTTTCTTCGAACGCACGAGGCACGTTTGCGCATCGATCGTCTCGCGCTTGAGCCGCGCGTTTTTCACGCTTTCGGCGTTTTGGTTCCACAGGGTTTCGAACGTTCCCGCGAAGTCGAAGGTTTCCCCGACGGGAACCGACACGAGCACCGTCGGCGCGGCGATCAGCGCGAGAACGCTCGTGTACGGCTTGGCGTACAGCGATGCGGTGACGGGCGGACCCGCGGCGTCGATGAAGTCGCCGGCGTATTCCTGCGATGACAGCAGGGAGGGGGACGCCGCGAGCGAGACTATGCCGGCGTCGACCGGAAGAGACGCGGTTTCAGGCGAGAGCGCGGTCATCGGCGCCGTTCCTTCGGGAAACAGCGCGAACGGGAGCGACACGCGCGCGGTGACGCCGTCTTCGCGGAATGAATCGACCTCGGCCCTGAACGAAACGTCCCCGGACACGAGGCCTTCGGAGAACGAGCGCAGCCATTCGTTCGCGTCCGTCCACAGCAGGCAGCCGGGTTTGCCCGCGCGTTTCCACGGCGCGGAATCGCCGGCGAACGCCGCCGCGGGCGGCGGCAGCAGATCGTCGCGCTTCGCCTTGCGGGCGGCCCCCCCCGCGCGCAC
>JAZUJQ010000232.1:0-2867 GCA_045642845.1 Kiritimatiellia bacterium | reverse complement strand
ACCGCTACGGCGACGTGGGCTTCCGCGTCGCCGCTTCCGCAGAACCGTGACGGTTTGCGGAAGCCCGGTGTTCCGTCCGCCGGAGTTCGGTTCCGGCCGCGCGAAAGCGGCGCGTGATTCGGCGCGCTACACGTTTTCCGCGATCCAGGCGTATGGCGCGAGGGTGCGCGCGGGGCCGAAGGCCGGGACCAGTTCCGCGGGCCTGTCGACGATGTTCGCGGCGACCAGCACGCGGCGGCCGCCCAGAACGCGGTAGAACGCGATGATGCCGTTCTTTTCCCCGGCCGGCTCCCATTCCATCGAGCCTTGGCTCCAGATTTCGTCCGTGTGACGCATTTCGACGAGTCGCCGCAACAGCGCCAGGCGATTTTGTCCGTCGGGCTGCAGCGCGCGAGCCCAGTCGACCGTTTTCGCGGCGCGGCGCGGGTCTTCCACCGGAGCGAAAAAGCTGTTGAGCGAATTGTCGGCGATTTCGTTGCCGTTGAAAATCAGCGGAAGCCCGCGGCGCAGGAACGTCAGCGCGAAGGCGGCGTTTCCGGCTTCCACGGGGAGCACGCGGTCGAAGCGGTTTTCCCAATCGTCCGTGGCGGAGTCGTGGTTGTCCATGAAACAGAACATCAGCGAATCCGCGGGGATCTTCGATTCGTAATCGCGGACGTCCTTCATCTTTTCGCGGAGCGGCTTTTTGCAGTCGCCCAACGGGGCGTCCGGGTCGCGCGCGACGAGCTGTTCGCGCAGGGTGAAACTCCACGGCCACGCGTAGCAGGCGTCGAACGCCTTTTCGAGCCATTCGACCTTCACGCCTTCGTTGATCATCACGAGGTCGGGGTTTTCGCGGCGGCAGACGGACACCGCCTCGACCCAGAAATCGATCGGCACGGAGTCCCCGACGTCGCAGCGGAAACCGTCGCACCCCAGCCGCATCCAGTGCAGCATCGAATCGATCAGGTATTTCCGTACGCCTTTCGATTCGAAATTCACGTACGGAAAATGCCAGTACGTCTCACGCACGGAGCCGTCTTCGTTGCGTTGGAACGCGTCGGGGAACAGGTCTTTGATGACGTTGTTCGGACCGCAGTGGAGATACACCAGGTCCATGTATATCTTCATGCCGAGCTCGTGCGCGCGCCTGTTGAACGAAGCGAAATCGTTCTCGTCGCCGTATTCCGGATCGATCTTGTCGTAATTCGAAATGCGGTACGGATTCTTCGGGCTGCCGTAGCCGCTTTTGTGCTGGCGGATCGACCATCCGCTCTCGTCCATGTCGCGGTCCATCTCCACGAACGGCGTCAGATACACGGCGTCCACGCCGATCGAGCGCACGTGTCCGAGCATTTTTTCCGCCGCTTTGAACGTGCCGTCGCGCGTGAAGTTGCGCAGCACGAGCTGGTAGACGACGGCCTTTTTGAGATATTCGGGACAGGTTTTCATTTGTTGAATCCGGTTTGGTTCATGAATTCCCAGATGCGGCCGAGCCATGTGTAGGCCCCGGTACGTTCGGGCGCGGACCTCTGGAAGCAGTGTCCGCATTTGGCGAGCGTGTGCAGATCGCATTGCACGCCCATCACGCGCAGTTTCTCCCACGCCTTCACGGACCCCATCGCCGAGATGTCGTCCGCGTCGCCGTGGATGAACACCGTCGGGCACGATTTTCCGTCGAACTTCAGCTCAGGCACGAGAACGGCCGAGTCGGGATCGCCGCGTTCCGCGTTGGAGCCGTCCGTTCCGTCCGTGAGCATGTACGCGGGATAGATCGCGATCGCCAGATTCGCGTTGCACGGAATTTCGTCGAGCGCGTCGATCGGATCGTAGGCGCGTTCGCCGGACGACGTCGCGCCGAGCATCGCGAGGTGTCCGCCGGCGGACGAACCCATGATGCCGATGCGGTCCGGATCGAGCCCCAGACCCGGAGCCTTGGCGCGCACGATGCGCACCGCGCGCTGCAGGTCCTGCCACGGCGGAAGGTGTTTCGGCGCGCTCTTCGAACGCGGCGAGCGGTATTTGAGCGTCACGACCGTCATTCCTTTTTCATTGAGGAACCGACGCGCAGGCGCGACCTCGAATTCGTCCGGATCGTTGCCGTAATACGCGCCGCCGGAGAAGATGATCTGGATCGCGTCCGTCTTGCGCGTTTTCGGGAAATGCCATTCCAGATACGGCGTGCAGAAATCGTCCTGACCGTTCGGCGCTACGCCTTCGGGCCATACGTTTTCCTTCTCGTATCCGCCGCGCGCGCCGTCGCCGTTGAAGCGGTCGCCGAGCAGACTCACGCGTTCGCCTGTTTTTCCGCCGTATCCGATGACGGTCAGGAATTCCGTGGCGCGGTCCAGGCACGTGTCGTACGCGCGCGCCGTTTCCGCCGGAGCGTGCGGATCGCCCCAGAAGCCGTGTTCGCGTCCGGCGAAAAGGTGGAGCTCCGCCGGAATCCTTTTTTCGCGCAGCCTGCGGTAGGTTTTCGTGGACGCGATCGGCGAGTACGGGTCGTTTTCGCCGTGGAACATGCACATCGGACAGGTCTTTTCATCGAACGCGAAACACGTGTCGAGCTTCACGTCCGGACCGTTTCCGCCGGTCGCGTTCGGCACGCCGACGCCGTCGCTGAGCGCGTACGCGATCGATCCGGTGATCGCCCAGTTCAAGTGGCACGGGATTCCGTCGAGCGCGTCGACGGGCTCGTACGCGGGCGTCAGCGACGACGTCGCCAGCAGCAGCGCCAGGTGCGATCCGGCGGACATGGAAACCGTTCCGATTTTCTCCGGATCGTAACCGCGTTCCGCGGCCTGCGAACGCACGACGCGCACGGCGCGCTGCCCGTCGGCCCAGGCTGATGCGTGGATCGGGGCGTCGTGCGGACGCGGCGTGCGGTA
>JAZUJQ010000231.1:0-2073 GCA_045642845.1 Kiritimatiellia bacterium | reverse complement strand
CTCGCCGACCGCTACGTCTGCCCCGTGACGCTGATCCAGAAAATCAACCACATCTCCGATCCGTCGCGCATCCGCCCGGGCCAGAAGCTCGTGATTCTCGACCACCCGAAGTTCGACCTTCTCGTCTCGAAGAAGAACAACACGCTCACGCTGTCGCTCGGCGGCGAGTTCTTCAAGAAATACACCGTGGTCACGGGCCGCGATTCCGGCACGCCCGCCGGCACGTACAGGATGTCGGACAAAATCGAACATCCGTCGTGGTGGACCGAAGACGGACGTTCCATCCCGTACGGCGACAAGGACAACATCCTCGGCACCCACTGGCTCTCGCTCGAAGCGACCGGCGAAACGCCGCGCGTGTCCGGCATCGGCATCCACGGCACGTGGGACAATGCGTCGCTCGGCACCCAGTCGTCCGCCGGCTGCGTCCGCATGCGCAATTCCGACATCGAAGAGCTTTTCACCATGCTCCCGCGCGGGACGCCCGTGAAGATCGTCGAGTGAAATGATCGCTTTCATCCGCGGCGCGCTCGCCGAAAAGAACCTCTCCCCCGCCTCCGCGGTCATCGAAACCTGCGGCGTGGGCTACGAACTGCTGATTCCGCTCTCGACCTACGACGAGCTGCCCCGCGAAGGCGAGGAGTGCAAACTGCTCGTCCACGAATACATCCGCGAGGACGCCCACACGCTGTTCGGCTTCGCGACCGCCGGCGAACGGAATCTGTTCATGCTGCTCATCACGGTGAACGGCGTCGGCCCCAAGGTCGCGCTTGCGGCGCTCTCCGGGATGCAGCCCGCCGCGCTCAAACGCGCGATCGCGGAGGGCGACGTGAAAGCCCTCGCGCGCATCTCCGGCATCGGCAAACGCACCGCCGAACGCATCGCAGTCGAGCTCAAAGGCAAAATCGATCCGATCGACGCCGCGGCCGCGCCCGACGGCGCGCAGGCCGGATCCGCCGCGCTTCCGCAGGCGTGCGCGGACGCCGTTCTCGCGCTCGTCTCGCTCGGCCAGACGCAGGAAAACGCCGAAAAGGCGGTCCGCGCCGCGGCCGCCTCCGCGCCCGAAAACGCCACCGCCGGCGAAATCATCCGCCTCGCACTTTCCGGAAAACATTTGAACTGAAACGAAAATGAACAAACCCGCAAAACAGTCGGCGTACGCCGCCGCAGGCGTCGACATCGACGAAATGGACCGCGGCCTCGCGAAAATCAAGGCCGACGTGAAAAGCACCAAAACCCCGCGCGTGCTCTCGGACATCGGCCGCTTCGGCGGTCTGTTCGCGTCGCCCGGCAAAGACGCCATTCTGGTCGCCTCCACCGACGGCGTGGGCACCAAGCTCAAGGTCGCGCACATGGCCGGAATCCACGACACGGTCGGCGAAGATCTCGTCAACCACTGCGTCAACGACATCCTCACCCAGGGCGCGACTCCGCTCTTCTTCCTCGATTACCTAGGCACCGCGAAGCTCGACGCCGGGACGTTCGCGAAAGTCATCTCCGGCTTCTGCCGCGGCTGCCGCCGCAACGGACTGGCTCTGCTCGGCGGCGAAACCGCCGAAATGCCCGGTCTGTATCCCGCCGACGGCGAATACGACGTGTGCGGCACGATCATCGGCGAGGTCTCGAAGAAAAACCTCGTCACCGGCGAAAACATCCGCCCCGGCGACGTCCTCATCGGCCTCCCCTCCACCGGTCTCCAGACCAACGGCTATTCGCTCGCGCGCAAGCTCGTTTTCGAAACCGCCGGCAAAAAGCTCGACGATCTCGTCCCGGGCACGAAAACGACGTTCAAGAAGGCCCTGCTCGCGGTCCACGGCAGCTTCCTCAAACCCGTCCTCGCGGTGCGCGACGCCGGAATCGTCATCAAGGGCATGGCCCACATCACGGGCGGCGGCCTGATCGACAACGTCCCGCGCATGCTCCCGAAGAACGTGGACGCGGTGTTCGACCGCTCCACCTGGAAGACGCCCGCGATCTTCGAGTTCCTGCAGAAAACAGGCGACATCGACCCGATGGAGATGTACCGCGTGTTCAACATGGGCATCGGCTACGTCATCTGCGTCGCGCCGAAGG
>JAZUJQ010000230.1:0-2039 GCA_045642845.1 Kiritimatiellia bacterium | reverse complement strand
ACGGCTTCGGCCAGATCGGCGTCCGCCGG
The DNA here is from genome assembly GCA_045642845.1 of Kiritimatiellia bacterium. GTDB lineage: Bacteria > Verrucomicrobiota > Kiritimatiellia > RFP12 > UBA3636 > JAZUJQ01. The sequence goes on along the minus strand of JAZUJQ010000230.1, from coordinate 2,010 downwards.
ATCGAATCCGTACGCAAGCAGATGCACCGTGTGCTCAGGCACTTCAGCCGAAAGCTCCATGCCGCGGACGCTGCGCACGCCGAGCGCCGCGGCCGCCGCGATGAAACGGTCGCTGCCCGCGCACGTGTCGTGATCCGTGAGCACCACCGCCGAAAGTTTCCGCTCCGCGGCGATGCGGGCCAACTCCTCGGGGGTGTCGGTGCCGTCGGAACAGCGGGAATGGCAGTGCAGATCGACCATGACGGTTACTTCGAATCCTCGTTCGCGGAGGAACGCAGCACCGCCACGAACGCTTCCTGCGGAACGTTGACCGTGCCGCACTGCTTCATGCGTTTCTTGCCTTCCTTCTGCTTGTTGAGAAGCTTCTGTTTGCGCGTCACGTCGCCGCCGTAAAGTTTGGCGGTGACGTCCTTGCGGAACGGACGTATGTCCTCGCGCGCGACGATTTTGCCGCCGACCGCGGCCTGCACCGGGATCTTGAACATGTGCGGCGGAATCGAATCCTTGAGCGCCGCGCAGATTTCCTGCCCGCGGCCGCGCGCGCGATCGCGGTGCACCATGCACGCGAACGCGTCGACCGGATCGCCGTTGAGCAGAATGTCCATGCGCACGATGTCGGAATCGCGGTAACCCGACGGCACGTAGTCCATCGACGCGTATCCGTGCGAGACGCTCTTGAGGGTGTCGTTGAAATCGACGAGGATTTCGTTGAGCGGCAGCGTGCACGTGAGAATCACGCGCTGTCCGTCGAGGGAATCGGTCTTGTCAACCGCGCCGCGATGCTCCATCACCACGCGCATCATGTCGCCGATGCACCCGGTCGGCGTGATGATCGTAGCCTTGATGAGCGGTTCTTCGATGCGTTCGATGTCCGCCGGATCTGGCATCTTGATCGGGTTGTCGATGTCGTGCGACGTCCCGTCCGACGTGTGCACTTTGTAGACCACGGCGGGATGCGTGGAGATGACGTCGCATCCGAACTCGCGGCGCAGACGCTCCTGCGTGATTTCCATGTGCAGAAGCCCGAGAAACCCGCAGCGGAAGCCGAAGCCCAGCGCCACGGAACTTTCGGCGTGGAACGTGAAAGCCGCGTCGTTGAGCTGCAGCTTTTCGAGCGACGTGCGCAGTTTCTCGTATTCGTCGGTGGACACCGGATAAAGACCCGCGAACACCATGGGACGCACCTCGCGGAAGCCGGGAAGCGGTTCGGCCGCAGGCGCGCTGCGCAATGTCACGGTGTCGCCGGTTTTGATTTCGCGCGGGTCCTTGACGGTGCCGATGAGATAGCCGACCTGTCCGGCCGAAAGGGATTCCACGGGACGCATTTTAGGCGTGAACACGCCCACTTCCTTCACCTGCGTCGTGATTCCGTTCGACATGAACTGCACGAAATCGCCGGTCTTCACGGTGCCGTCGACGATGCGCACGTACGGGATGACGCCGCGGTACGCGTCGAATACCGAGTCGAAAATGACGGCGCGGAGCGGCCCGTCCGGCGCCTCGGACACGGGCGGCGGCACGAGATTGACGATGCGTTCGAGCAGTTCAGGGACGCCGACGCCGGTCTTCGATGAAACCAGGGAACAGTCGTCCATCGGAATCGCGAGCGCCTCTTCCACCTGATGTTTGCAGCCCTCGACGTCGGCGGACGGCAGGTCGATCTTGTTGAGCGCGGGAAGAATTTCGAGATTCGCTTCGAGCGCGAGATACGTGTTCGCGACGGTCTGCGCCTGCACGCCCTGCGCGGCGTCCACGAGCAGAATCGCGGCTTCGCAGGCAGACATGGAGCGCGAAACTTCGTACGTGAAGTCGACGTGCCCCGGAGTGTCGATGAGATTGAAAAGATACGTCCGGCCGTTCTTCGCGGTGTAGTTCATCGACACCGGATGCGACTTGATCGTGATTCCGCGCTCGCGCTCCAGATCCATCGAATCGAGCAGCAGCGCGCGCAGCGTGCGTTCGTCCTCCGCCTTGGTGAGCTCGAGAATGCGGTCCGCGAGCGTCGACTTG
>JAZUJQ010000229.1:0-4894 GCA_045642845.1 Kiritimatiellia bacterium | reverse complement strand
AACGGCAGCGGCCAGTACGCGAAGAACGGGAGGTAGAAGTGAGCTTCGAGCGGGAACTCCTTGGCCGGGGTCTGCACCCAGAGCAGGCGACCGAGCCTGCGGATGCGTTCCGCCATGCGCCGTTGCGAGGCCGCGTCGCCGACGTGTTCCAGCACGGAAACGCTGTGCACGACGTCGTACCGGGCGTCGAGTTCCGGCGCGTCGCCGCGCGAGATGTCGGCGGCGATGAAACGCACCGGGATCCCGGAGATTTCGGTTTCTTCGGCGGCCTGGCGTTTCACCTGGTCGGGGAGGTTGACGACATCGATCCGCGCGATGCTTCCGGGCGGGAGCGCCGGCGCGAACATTTTCCAGTAGGCGCGCGTGCCGCCGACGTCGAGCAGCGTCGCGCCCGAAACCCCGTGCGCGCGCAGCCAGTCGCAGAAGAGACGCATGCGCAGTCTTCTGCTTCTGCCGGCCACGCTGGCGGCGTCGTTGGGGTCGCTGGGTCTCATGGTGTCGTCGTTTCCGCGCCGGCGGCGCGCCGGGCGGTGAAATCAGATCGCGTGCGGATCAGACGTTGCCGGCGGCGAGGCCGTTTTCCGTGACGAACCGGTAGGACTTCTCGACCGCGGAGAACATTTCCTCTTCGCAGTAGTCGAGCTCGACGATCAGCGCGCGGGTCTGCGCCGGAGCGGCGGCGACGAGGTCGGCGATCGGAAGGTCGCCGGTGCCGAGGGGCAGCAGATCGATCTTCATGTCGAGCAGACCGTTTTTCATGCCGGCGTTGTCGGCGGACTGGCGGCAGACGCCGTCTTTCATGTGCAGCAGGATCGTGTCCTTCGCGAAATCCTTGAGCACGGCCACCGGGTCTTCGGTGCCTTTGTTCGTTGACCAGAAACAGTCGATTTCGTATTTCACTCCCGGGCAGAGGTCGCGGTAGATGTCGTACTTGAGGCGGCCGTCGATGCGTTCGAACTCCCAGTAGTGGTTGTGCTGGAAGAGCGTGATGCCTTCCTTGGAGAGGGCGTCGATCATCGCGTTGGTGTTGTCGGCCGTGCGCTTGATGGAATCGAGATCCTTGTAATCGTCCGGGCCGTAGCCGCAGACCGCGATGTCCAGACCGAGTTCGTGAGTCTGTTCGATCACTTCGCCGAGATCGGCGGCGGAATGCGCCCACGGGGAGTGGGACGAAAGGATTTTCATTCCGAGATCCTCGACGAGTTTTTTGAGTTCGGCGGGGGCCATGCCGTGGAAACCGGCGGGTTCGACGACTTTGTAACCCATTTTCGCGACGCGCTTGACGACGGAGATGAAATCTTCCTTCGTCTGGGAATAGTCGCGCAGGGAGTAGAGCTGGAGACCGATGGGCAGCATTTTGTTTTCCTTGTGTTTGGCGTTGATGGTTTGGATCAGAGTTTCACTTCCCAGCCGTTGCGGCAGTGATCGCGGCGGAGCCACGACGGATCGCCGTCGCCTTTCGCGAACGTGCATTTCGCCGGATCCCAGCGGAAGCCGGTGTCGTAGACGTAGCTGAGGTTGCAGAGCTGGCACAGAATGGCCGCACGCGCGCCGGTTTCGGCCGGCGAAATCGTCGGTTTGCGGGAACGGACGCAGTCGATGAAGTTCTTCACGTGGTTTTCGCTGCGGTAGAGTTTCACGGGGGTGTGCGCCAGATCGAACACGGTTTCGAGCCGGTCGAGCGCGTCCGTGAGCGCGTCGTCCTTTTTCTGCGCGGTGTCCGTGCCGTAATCGGCGCCGATCGACGCCGCGATGCGCTTCATCCGGCGGAAGTCGCCCTTGGCGATCGCTTCGCGCACCTTTGCGTCGGGGACGACTCCGCGGCCGGACCAGACCGCGATTTTGCCGCGGTTGACGGCGACGATGCCGTCCGTGCCGTAGAACACCGTGCCCCAGACTCCGAACGGGCCGTGGTGCAGCACCGTTCCGTTTTTGAAGACGAAGTTCATGCCGAACTGGCGGCGGCCGCCGTGCAGCGGGTTGTCGGGGTGCGGCTCGTCGGAGCGGATGATTTCGACGGGGCCCGACCTGTCCATGCCGAGACCCCATTGCGCGATGTCCAGATGGTGCGCTCCCCAGTCGCCGTTGTAGCCGGTTCCGTAGTTGTCGTCGGAGCGCCAGAACATCGGATAGAAACCGTGCACGCCGCGCGGCGCGCACTTGTCCGAGTACGGACTCCACGGCGCCGGGCCGAGCCACATGTTCCAGTCGACGTCCGGATTCGGCGCGCCTTCGGAGGCGGCGTTCGCCGGGTCGTCGAAGAAGCGGTGCGGCTGCGACGTGCCCCCGAGCTTTTCGCCGGCGCGGCCGTAGTTGCAGTCGACGTATCTGACTTCGCCGATGAACCCGTTGCGGACGATCGCGACGGCGTCGCGGAACACCCGCCACGAACGCTGCATCACGCCGGTCTGGAAGACCCTGCCGTATTTTTTCTGCGCGGCGGCGACGAGTTTCGCTTCTTCGACGGTGTACGTGAGCGGTTTTTCGCAGTAGACGTCTTTGCCGGCTTTCATCGCTTCGACGGCGATGTAGGCGTGCCAGTGGTCCGGCGTCGCGATGCAGACGGCGTCGATCGATCCGTCGGCGATGATTTCGCGGAAATCGGCCACGGCTTTGCATGCGCCGCTTTCGGACTTGCGGTCTTCGCTCGCGGCGTAGAACCCGTTGACGGTCTCCGCGCCGTTTTCGCGGCGCGTTGCGTCGCAGTCGCAGACGGCGCGGACCGTGACGTCCTGCTTGAGCATGTCCGGCAGAAGGCCCGTGCGCGCCTGGATGCCGAAACCTATCATGGCCACGTTCGGCCGGTCGGATTTGTTCGATTTCATTTCTGGATGCCTTGTTGAGGAAACCGGCGCGATTATACCTTCCCCGCCGCGCGCGTTCAACCGAGGCGCAGCACCATGGCCGTGCGGGCGGGGAGGTAGAGCGAGAGTTCCCCGTTCCGGTTCGTCCGGTACGTCCGGTTTTCCGCGATGCGGGACTGTCCTCCGAATTCGCCGCGGTCGGTGTCGAGGATTTCGCGGTAGCGGCCTGGTTCGGTCTTGATGCCGAAGCCGGTGTATGAATTCGAGCAGTGGAAATTGAAGACGGCGAACAGGTCTCCGCGCTTGAACGCGAGCACCTTTTTTTCGTCGTCGACGCGGACCCATTCGATCCGTTCGTCGAGCAGGGCCGGGCGGTCGGCGAGTAGAGCGAGCATGGCTTCGTCCCAATCTGCCAGGTACGAGAACTGCAGCCGCCGGTCGTCGCGCAGCGACCATTGCCGCCGGGCGTGGACGCAGCTCCAGCCGTTGCCTTCGCGCGGGAAGTCGATCCATTCGGGGTGGCCGAACTCGTTGCCCATGAAGTTGAGGTATCCGCCTCCGGACGCCAGCAGCGTGGCCAGCCGGGCCATTTTGTGGATCGCGACGGCGCGTTCGATCACGAGGCTGCCCGACCCGCGGTGCATCGAATCGTAGATCGCGGGTCCGGTCATCTCGAAGAACATCGTTTTGCCGCCGACCATCGCCTGATCGTGGCATTCGAAGTAACTCACGGTGCGCTCGTCTGCCCTGCGGCTGCAGAGTTCGTGCCACAGCCATCCGATGTTCCAGTCCTCGTCGCGGACGTCGCGCAGCGCGCGCCCCCACGCCTCGGTGACGCCCATGGCCATGCGGTAGTCGAAACCCGCGCCTCCGTGGCGCGCCGGCGCCGCCAGTCCGGGCATGCCGCTCACGTCTTCGGCGATCGTGACCGCGCCGCGGAAGACGCCGTGCACGACGCGGTTGGCGAGCGCGAGATAGACCCAGGCGTCTTCGTCCACGGTGCCGTCGAAGTACTGGCCGTATTCCGTGAAATCGAAGCCCAGACCGTGGTGGGAGTAGAGCATGCTCGTCACGCCGTCGAAACGGTAGCCGTCGATGCCGTATTCGTCCATCCAGAAGCGGCAGTTGGACAGCAGGAAGTGCAGCGTTTCGATGCGGCCGTAGTCGAACAGCGCCGACGTCCACACGGGGTGGCGTCCGCGCGCTCCGTCGTGGAAATAGCAGTACGGCGTGCCGTCGAATTTCGCGATGCCTTCGACTTCGTTGTCCACCGCGTGCGAGTGCACGATGTCCATGATCACGGCGATCCCGAGTCCGTGCGCGGCGTCGACGAGAGATTTGAATTCTTCGGGCGTTCCGAAGCGCGACGACGCCGCGAAAAAGTTCGACACCTGGTATCCGAACGAGCCGTAGTACGGGTGTTCGGCGACGCCCATGAGCTGTATGGTGTTGTAGCCCGCTTTTTTGATTCTCGGAAGGATCCGGTCGCGGAATTCGGCGTACGTTCCGATGCGGGCGTCCTCCTGCGCCATGCCGACGTGCGCTTCGTAGATGACCGGATCGCGCCGCGTCATGTCGATGTGGCGCGCGTGCAGGCGCTTGAATTTTTTCCGCGGATCCCAGACCTGCGCCGAAAATATTTTCGTGAAGTCGTCCTGCACCACGCGCCGCGCGTACGCCGGAAGACGTATTCCTCCTCCTCCCGGCCAATCCATTTCGAGATGGTAGTGCTGTCCGTGCCGGATGGCGTTTTTCGGAAGACGCAGCTCCCACACGCCGCCGCCGGCCGCGCGAGCCGAAAAGGCGTCGGTGCGTTTCCAGCCGTTGAAATCGCCGACCAGCCACATCGCCGTGGCGTTGGGCGCGTATTCGCGGAATATCCAGCCGTCGCGGGTTTTGCGGAGCCCGTAGTATTCGTGCGCCGACGAAAACATCGCCAGATCGTCTTTGCGCGGCGCGTGCCGTCCGAGCCACGCCCGGACCTTCGCGGCCCTGCGTTTGATCGCCGGAAGGTACGGTTCGAGGTACCCGTCGTCTGTGAATTTCGGAAGCGGCGTTTTCATCGGCGGCTGCACCCGGCGTGGTGCGGT
>JAZUJQ010000228.1:0-1524 GCA_045642845.1 Kiritimatiellia bacterium | reverse complement strand
GGCCGCCAGCAGCAGCTGCGGAAGAAAAGCCTTTCCGGATTCGAAAAGTTTTCCGATTTCGTCGAGCGCCGGGACGATCGCGCCGTCCACGAGCGCAAGAGCGTCCGTACCGCCCGCGATTTCCGCTGCTGCGGCGGCCGCGGCGTCGTCGCGCAAACCCCGGCCTATGCATTCGCGCAGCGAACGCGGCGCGGCGACGGCGGCGGGTTTCGCGGCGGCCTGTCCCTCCGACGCGGCGATCCACTCGGAGAACGATGCATCGGTCCCGCGCAGCGCGCGCCACGCGCGGAAAGCGTCCGACATCGCGGCGTTGTTCGGATTCACGATCGCGACCGTCAGCCCGGCCTCGAGGGCGAGCGCGAGGAAAACGGAATTGAGCGCTTCGCGGCGCGGCAGACCGAACGAAACGTTCGACACGCCCAGGCACACGTTGACCCCGAGTTTTTCACGCACGAGGCGGATCGCCTCGAGGGTCGTGCGCGCGGCGGCCGGATCGGCGCTCACGGCCATGCAAAGGGTGTCGATGACGACGTCCGAGCGGTCGATCCCGTGCGCTTCGGCTTCGGCGACGATGCGCTCCGCGATTGCAAGACGCCCTTCCGCCGTGGACGGAATGCCGTGTTCGTCCAGCGTTAGACCCACCACCACCCCGCCGTATTTCTTCACGAGCGGAAAAACGGCGTCCATCGTTTCGCGCTTGCCGTTCACGGAATTGACCAGAGCCTTTCCGTTCACGCGGCGCAGCGCGCGTTCCATCGCGGCGATGTCAGCGGTGTCTATCTGCAACGGCAGATCAACGACGGCCTGAAGACCGTCCACGACGCGCGCCATGACGGCGGGCTCGTCGATCCCGGGCACGCCGACGTTCACGTCGAGCGCGTCCGCGCCGGCGTCCTGCTGTTCGACGCCCTGACGCAGCACGTAATTCAGATCGCCCTCGGCGAGCGCGCGCTTGAGCAGCTTTTTCCCGGTGGGGTTGATGCGTTCGCCGACGGTCACGGGATGTTCGCGCGAAATTTCGACGGCATGGGTGCCGCAGCAGATGCGCGTCTTCGCCGACGGAAGCGCGCGTGGCGCGGTGGCGCACCGCGCCACGCGCGCGGCGAGCGATGCGATGTGCGCCGGCGTGGTGCCGCAGCATCCGCCGAGGATGCGCACGCCGGATTCGGCGAACGGAGCGCAGAGTTCCGCGAACTTTTCAGGAGCGATGTCGTAAACCGTCCTTCCGGCTTCCAGCCGCGGCAGACCGGCGTTGGGTTTCACCATGACCGGAACGCGGGCGATCGAAAGCAGCTCGCGGACGACTGGGGCCGCGCCTTCAGGACCGAGGCCGCAGTTGAGGCCCAGCGCATCGACGCCGAGCCCTTCGAGCAGAGTGACGACGGCGGCGGGATCCGCGCCGGTGAGCAGTTTGCCGTTGGAGTCGAACGTCACGGTCGCGAAGACCGGCAGCGAAGAATTCTCCTTGGCGGCGAGCACGGCGGCCTTGAGTTCGTAAAGATCGCCCATCGTCTCGACGACCAG
>JAZUJQ010000227.1:0-1703 GCA_045642845.1 Kiritimatiellia bacterium | reverse complement strand
ATGCCTGGCGCGTGCGCCGGGAGTTCGGGTGCATACCGGACGAAAAACCGCGCCCGAAGTTCAAAGACGGCGAACCTCTCGGCGATGCGTTGCGCCGCGCCGTTTCGACGCTCGGCGTTCCGGCCGAATCGACCGACGCGCTGCGCATAGAACGCGGATGGGCTTCGATCGTCGGCCCCGACGTCGCCAAGGCCGCCGTTCCCGGCGACCTGTCCAACGGGGTTCTCACCGTGCGCGTCGGTTCCTCGGTGTGGTTCGCGGAACTGCGCCGATCCGCGCCGGCGCTGCTGCCGCCGAAAATCAACGCCGCGCTCGGGCGCGACGTCGTGAAACGGATCAATCTGGTGTTCCACCGCGGATGAACATGCGCGCGTTCTGCCTAGATTACCAACCCGCCGTGGCGCAGGTCGCCGGCATCGGCCGCTACACGCGCGAACTCGCGCGCCACCTGCCGTCGATGCTCGCGGACGACGAACGCCTGCGTCTTTTCTACTGCGATTTCAAACGCCGCGGAGTCCCTCCGGCCGTCCCGGACGGCGTCGAATCCCGCGCGTTCCGCCTGCTTCCAGGCGCGGTGATGCAAAAGGCGTGGACGTATCTGGGCGCACCGCCGTTCGACCTCTTCGCAGGCTCCGCCGACCTTTTCCATTTCACCAATTTCGTCGCCCGTCCCGTGCGCCGCGGCGCCTCCGGGCTCACGGTGCACGACATGAGTTTCGAGCGTTTCCCGCAGTTCGCGGAGGAACGCAACCTGCGCTATCTCCGGCGCGGCGTGGCGCGGTCCATCGGAGAGGTCGACGCCGTCATCACAGATTCCCTGTTTTCGAAAAAGGAAATCGAGGAGTTCTACCCGGACGCCGTCGGCAAGACGTTCGTCACGCATCTGGGCGTGGACCGGTCGTTCCGCCGCGCGTCTGACGAAGAAATCCGCGCCGTCCGCGCCAAGCTCGGCCTCGAGCGTCCCTACCTGCTCTGCGTCGGCACGATCGAACCGCGCAAAAACCACCTTTTCCTGATGGACTTCTGGGAAAAGCTCGCGCCGACGGGCGTCGATCTCGTGGTGTCAGGCGCGCCCGGCTGGCGCTGCGAAGACATTTTCCGGCGTTTCGAAAACACGCCGTTCAAAGACCGCTTCCACTACATCCGCTACGCGCCCGACGGTTCGCTCGGCGCGCTCTATTCGGGCGCCGCGCTCTACGTCACGCCGTCGCACTACGAGGGCTTCGGCTTCCCTCCGCTCGAAGCGATGGCGTGCGGAACGCCCGTCGTCTCCTCGCCCGGCGGCTCGCTCGAAGAAGTGCTCGGCGGCGCCGCTTCGATCGTGCGCGGTTTCGACGCCGACGCGTGGGCGCACGAGGTCTCGCGCATGATGAACCTCGGCGAAACCGACCGCGCCGGGCTCGCCGAGGCCGGACGCCGCCGCGCCGCGTCGTTCACCTGGGAAAAGTGCGTGCGGGAAACGCTCGCCGTGTACCGCGCCACGCTCGCCGCCGGAACGAAATGACCGTCGGCGCGAAAATCAAAAAGGCCTTTTACGCCGCCCTCGCGCTCGCGCTTCCGGCGCTCGCTCCGGCCGCGGTGTCGCCGTTTCTCGTCGACATCGAGACGGAGAACGTGCGCGTTCCGGGCGAACCGCGCCGCGCGGCGGTTTTCGAGGCCTGCGTCATGTCGCTCTCCGAATCGCCGCTCGATCTCGACTTCAC
>JAZUJQ010000226.1:0-7669 GCA_045642845.1 Kiritimatiellia bacterium | reverse complement strand
CCGAACGACTTCCAGGTCGGCAAGCGCCACGGGCTCGAAGAGATCAACATCATGAACGGCGACGGCACGATGAACGAACTGGCCGGCGCCGCCTACGCCGGGCTCGACCGTTTCGAGTGCCGCGAAAAGATCGTCGCCGATCTCGATGCGCAGGGCTTCCTCGACCGCGTCGAGGATTACGACAACCAGGTCGGTCACTGCTACCGCTGCCACACGGTCGTCGAATCGCGCCTTTCGAAACAGTGGTTCGTGCGCATGAAGCCGCTCGCCGAAAAAGCGATGGAGGCCGTGCGCGACGGTTCGATAACGTTCTATCCGAAGCGCTACGAGAACACCTACTTCAACTGGATGGAAAACATCCGCGACTGGTGCATCTCCCGCCAGATCTGGTGGGGTCACCGCATTCCGGTCTACACCTGCGGATGCGGTCATGAATGGGCCGCGACCGAGAAGCCGTCCGTCTGCCCGAAGTGCGGCGCCGGCGCGGAAAACATTTCCCAGGATCCGGACGTGCTCGACACCTGGTTCTCGTCGTGGCTCTGGCCGTTCTCGACGCTCGGCTGGCCGGACAGGACCTCCGACCTCGCACGTTACTACCCGACGTCCGATCTCTGCACCGCGCCAGACATCATCTTCTTCTGGGTCGCCCGCATGATCATGGCCGGCTGCAAGTTCATGGGCGACGTGCCGTTCCGCCACGTCGTGCTGCACGGCGTCGTGCGCGACGCGCAGGGCCGCAAGATGAGCAAGTCGCTCGGCAATTCGCTCGACCCGCTCGAAATCATCGGCAAGTATTCGGCGGACGCGCTGCGCTTCACGCTCATGCAGACGACCAGTCCGGGCGTGGACGTGTTCATCGCGATGGACAAGTTCGAGATCGGCCGCAATTTCGGCACGAAGATCTGGAACGTCGCGCGCTTCCTCGAAATGCACGCTTCGAAAATCGAAGGCTTCGATTTCGCGGCGTTCGCCGGCGGGGAACCGGAGCTGGATCCCGCGTTGCTCTCCGACAACGACCGCCACATCCTTTCCACCGCCGACGCCGCGCTGCGCACCGTGGATTCCGCGCTTGAAAGCTACCGCTTCCAGGATGCGGCGCTGGCGATATACGATTTCGTCTGGTCGCAGTTCTGCGGCTGGTACCTCGAAGACTGCAAGCGCGATCTGTACGGCGAGGACGCCGCGCGCCGCGAACAGTGCGTGCGCATTCTCGCGTCCGTCTTCGCGCGCGCTTTGCGCATGATCCATCCGTTCATGCCGTTCGTCACCGAGGAAATCTGGCACCAGCTCGGATACTCCAAGGGAGAGACCGAAACGATATCGCACGCCGCGTGGCCGGTGCCGTTCACCGAAGCCTCGTGCAGGGCGTGGGGCCTTTCCGAAGAGGTCCGCGCGTTCGTCAACGCCCGTCACGACCTCATCACCGCGGGCCGTGCGCTGCGCGGAAACGCCGGCGTCGCGACGAACGCCGCGCCTGCGTTCGTCGTCAACGTCAAGAATTCCGCCGCCGCGGAGCGTCTGCGCGCGGAAGTGGATTCCGTCGCCGGCGCGCCCGGCGGGGGTTCGGTCGAAATTCTTCTCGACACCGCGCTTTCCGGCATGCCGACCGCCGAAACCGCGCTCGGCACGATCGGCGTGAAGCTCGAAGGTCTGGTCGACGTCTCCGCCGAAAAGGCCAAGATCGAAGAGGAGATAGCCAAACTCGGCAAGTTCCTCGCCACCGTCGAAGCGAAGCTTTCGAACGAGACGTTCCTCTCCAAAGCGCCTGCGGCGATCGTCAACCAGCAGAAGGCCCGCAAGGCCGAGCTGCTCGCCGACATCGAGCGCCAGAAGAAGCGTCTCGAGTCGTTCGGCTGAAAAATCGTTCCATTTCAAAAGGAGTTTCCCATGTGGGATTACAGCGACAAGGTCCTCGACCATTTCCACAACCCCAGAAACGTCGGTTCGATCGAGAATCCCGACGGAGTCGGCGAAGTCGGCGCGCTTGCGTGCGGCGACGCGCTCAAGCTGATGTTCAAGCTCGATGAAAACGGCCGCATCGCCGATGTGAAATTCCAGACGTTCGGCTGCGCGAGCGCCATCGCGTCGTCGTCCGCGCTCACGGAGATGATCAAGGGGATGACGCTCGAAGAGGCGTCCAAGGTCACTAATCAGGACATCGCCGAGTATCTCGGCGGTCTGCCGGAGCAGAAAATGCACTGCTCCGTCATGGGGATGGAGGCGCTCGAAGCCGCCATCCACAACTACAGGACCGGCGACGTCACCGTGCGCGAACTCAAAGACGATCCCGTGGTGTGCACGTGCTTCAACGTCCACGAGAGCGAAATCGTCGAGGCCATCCGCATCAACAAGCTCACGACGCTCGAGCAGGTCACGAACTACACGAAGGCGGGCGGCGCGTGCGGCCGCTGCAAAGGCGCGATTCAGGCGATCATCGACCGCGAAACCGGCGCCGCCGGGGCCCGCCCGTCAGAATGCGCTCCCGCCGCCGCCGCCAAACCGGAGAAACTTTCTCCGTTCCGCCGCATGCAGAAAATAGCCGAGACGGTCGAAGCGGAAATCCGTCCGCTTCTGCAGCGCGACGGCGGCGACGTCGAAATCATCGACGTGCAGGGCGACAAAGTCATGATCGCTTTCCGCGGCCATTGCGCGGGTTGCGTGGCTGCCTCGTTCACCAAAAACGGTCTCGTGCAGAAGAAGCTGCGCGAGGCGGTCGATCCGGCGATCGTCGTCGAGGTCGTCGAAAACGCGTGAGGGCTCCATGAAAGCGGTCCATTATTTCGACAACAACGCCACGACGCGCGTCGCTCCGGAAGTGGTCGATGCGATGCTTCCGTTCTTTTCCGAGCGTTACGGCAACGCGTCGAGCATGCACGAGTTCGGCGGGTCGGTGCACAAGGACATGGAGTCCGGCCGCGAAAAAGTGGCCGCTTTCCTGCACGCCGATCCGATGGAAATCGTGTTCACCAGCTGCGGTTCGGAGAGCGACAACAACGCGATTTTCGGCGTCGTCGAAGCGCTCGGCGAGAAGACCACGGTCATCACTTCGAAGGTCGAGCATCCGGCGGTGCTCCAGCCGTGCAAAAAGCTCGAAGAACTCGGGTACGCCGTGAAGCGCATCGGAGTCCATGAAGACGGAACGCTCGACATGGACGAATACCGCGCCGCGCTCGCGACGCCGGGGCCGAAGCTCGTCACCCTCATGTGGGCGAACAACGAGACCGGCGTGATTTTCCCGATCAAGGAATGCGCCGAACTGGCCAAGGCGGCCGGAGCGGTCTTCCACACCGACGCCACGCAGTCCGCCGGAAAACTGAGCGATGTCGACATGTCCGACTGCCCCGCGGATCTGCTTTCTTTTTCTGGACACAAACTCCACGCGCCCAAGGGCATCGGCGTGCTGTTCGTGCGCCGCGGCACTCCGGTGCGTCCGTTTCTGCTCGGCGGCCATCAGGAACGCAGCCGCCGCGCCGGCACGGAGAACGTGCCGTACATCGTCGGACTCGGCGTCGCGACGGAACTCGCTCTCGCGGAAATGGCTTCCGGGGAGATCGACCGCGTGCGCGCGATGCGCGACCGTCTGCAGGCCGGTCTGCTGAACATCCCTCAGACCGTGGTGAACGGCAATCCGGATAAACGCCTTCCCAACACGCTCAACGCATCGTTCCCGTACATCGAGGGCGAGGCGATTCTTTACCATCTGAGCGACGCCGGGATCTGCGCGTCGTCCGGTTCCGCATGCACGTCGGGTTCGCTCGAGCCGTCGCACGTGCTTCGCGCGATGAACGCTCCGTTCACGTCGCTTCACGGTTCGGTGCGCTTCAGTCTGAGCCGCTACAACACGGACGAAGACGTCGACCGCGTGCTCGAAGTGATGCCCGGCATAGTCAAAACGCTCCGCGCGCTTTCGCCGTTCGGCCACTGAGTCGCGGCTCAATGAGACGGGGGCCGCCGCCCCCGAACCCCTGCCGCCGCCAAGTGCGGGGGCAGTCCCCGCCGCCGTGTGAGGGCTGTCCCTGTCGTCATATGAGGGCCTCCGCCCCCGAACCCATGCCGCCGCCAAGTGCGGGGGCTGTCCCCGCAGTTTTTGGACAACCACGGATAACACTGATCGGCTGCGCTGACGCTTGCCGTTTTGCGGAACGTGAGCGAGTCACATCCGTGAAATCCGTGGTTCATCAGGTTCGTCTTGCAACTGATTAACTTGCCGCACTTGCTGACTTGGTAACCGATCAGTCGTCAAGTGTTTCAGTTCAGGGCTGTTGCAAGTTTGCAAGTCGGTAAACCGCGGGGGCTGTCCCTGCATTTGGCGGGAGAGAGTGAAAAAGAAAACGGCCGTCCTTTCGGGCGGCCGTTTCCGAAGCGATCGCTTGCGCGATTACTTGTTCATCTCGGCGAGCTTCTTGTAGAGCTCGTACTTGGCCTTGAAGCGCGCATCCGCTTCGGCCACCATCGCTTCGGCCTTCGCGGGGTCGAGCTTGGCGAGCTGCTTGAAGCGGTTCTCCGACGCGGCCTGCTCGGCGAACGCCTTGGACGGCTCCTTGGAGTCGACCGTGAGCGTCTTCGTCTCGGGGTTGTAGCGATACAGCGGGAAGTGGCCGGTTTCGACGGCGAGCTTCTGCTGCTCGAGGCCCTTGAGCATGTTGATGCCGTGGTTGATGCAGTGCGCGTAGGCGATGATGAGCGCGGGACCGTCGTAGGCCGCCGCTTCCACCATGGCCTTGGCCACCTGGCCGGGGTTCGAACCCATGGAAACCTGGGCGACGTAGACGTTGCCGTAGGTCATTTCCATGAGGCCGAGATCTTTCTTGCCGGCCGGCTTGCCCGCGGCGGCGAACTTGGCGATCGCGCCGAGCGGGGTGGACTTGGAGGCCTGGCCGCCGGTGTTGGAGTAGACCTCGGTATCGAGGACGAGCACCTTCACGTTGTGGCCGGAGGCGAGCACGTGGTCGAGACCGCCGTAGCCGATGTCGTAGGCCCAGCCGTCGCCGCCGAAGATCCAGACGTCCTTCTTGACGAGGTAGTCGGCGAGCGAGAGCAGCTGCTTGGCGTGCGGGCAGGTCTTCGAGCACTCGCAGGCGGAGAGCTTCGCCTTGAGGTCGGCGACGCGGGCGCGCTGCGCTTCGATGTCCTCCTGGGTCTTCTGCGGCGCGGTCTTGATGGCCGTGAGCAGATCCTTGAGTTCCTGCGGGGCCTTCTCGGAAGCGAGGATGGCCTCGAGTTCCTGGAGCGCGACGGCCGAGAACTTCTCGAGCGTCATGCACATGCCCAGGCCGAATTCCGCGTTGTCCTCGAAGAGCGAGTTGCTCCACGCGGGGCCGCGGCCGTCCTTGCGCTGGCAGTACGGGGTGGTCGGGAGGTTGCCGCCGTAGATCGAGGAGCAGCCCGTGGCGTTCGCGATGAGGATGCGGTCGCCGAAGAGCTGGGTGACGAGCTTGATGTACGGGGTTTCGCCGCACCCGGCGCAGGCGCCGGAGAATTCGAAGAGCGGGCGGCAGAGCTGCGAGCCCTGGACCGTGGCGAGGTTGAGCTTGGAGCGGTCCGCCTCGGGCAGGTCGAGGAAGAACTTCCAGTTGGCGGCCTCGGGCTTGCGGAGCGGAATCTGGTCCGCCATCTTGAGCGCGGGGGCCTTGCCGGCTTCGACCATCTTCTTCGTCGCCATGGGGCAGACGGAGGCGCAGAGGCCGCAGCCCGTGCAGTCCTCGGGAGCGATCTGGAGCGTGAACTTCTGGCCCTTGAAGGCGCCGGCCTTGACGTCGGCGGACTTGAAGGTTTCCGGAGCGCCCTTGAGATCGGCTTCGCCGTAGACCTTGCCGCGGATGGCGGCGTGGGGGCAGACGATCGAGCAGTTGAGGCACTGGATGCAGGTGGAGGGCTCCCAGGTCGGGATCATCGCGGCGATGTTGCGCTTTTCCCACTGCGTCGTGGCGGTCGGCCAGGTGCCGTCTTCGGGGATGGCGGAGACGGGCATGTCGTTGCCGCGCTGGGCCATGAGTTCGGCCGTCACCTTCTGGACGAATTCGGGCGCCTCGGGCGAAACGGTCGGCGGCTTCTTGAACTTGCCGGCCACCTTGGCGGGGACCTTCACCTCGACGACGGCGTCGCGCGCGGCGTCGATGCACTTCCAGTTCTTTTCGACGACGTCCATGCCCTTCTTGGCGTAGGACTTTTCGGCGTAATCCTTGAGCTTCTGGATCGCGACGTCCTCGGGGAGGATGCCGGAGATCTTGAAGAACGCGGTCTGCAGCACCGTGTTGGTGCGGGAGCCCATGCCGGAGGCGAGGGCGATCTTGGCCGCGTCGATCACGTAGAAGCGGAGCTTCTTGTCGATGATCTGCTGCTCGAGTTCATCGGGGAGGTGGTCCCAGATTTCGTCGGCGGAGTAGGGGGAGGCGAGCAGGAACGTGGCGCCGTCCTTGGCCTTCGAGAGCATGTCGTACTTCTCGGTGAAGGAGAAGTTGTGGCAGGCGACGAAGTCGGCGTTCGTGCAGAGGTAGGGGCTGCGGATCTCCTTGTCGCCGAAGCGGAGGTGGGAGGTCGTGAGGCCGCCGGCCTTCTTCGAGTCGTACTCGAAGTAGCCCTGCGCGAAGTTGTCGGTGTAGGTGCCGATGATCTTGATCGAGTTCTTGTTGGCGCCGACCGTGCCGTCCGACCCGAGGCCGTAGAACATGCACTCGTGGCGGCCTTCGTGCGCGAGAACGAACGAAGCGTCGTAGTCGATCGAGGCGCCGGTCACGTCGTCCTTGATGCCGACGGCGAAGTGGTTCTTCGCGTCCGCCTTGGCGGCGTTGTCGTAGACGCCCTTGACCATCGCGGGCGTGAACTCCTTGGAGCCGAGGCCGTAGCGGCCGCCGACCACTTTCGGATAGGTCTTGATCCAGCCCTTCTCCATCGCTTCGCCGAGCGCGGTGCGCACGTCGAGGTAGAGGGGATCGCCGAGCGCGCCGGGTTCCTTGACGCGGTCGAGGACCGTGAGGAACTTGCAGGTGGCGGGGAGGGCCTTTGCGAAGGCTTCGACGGGGAACGGACGGTAGAGGCGGACCTTGAGGACGCCGGTCTTGTAGCCCATCGAGTTGAGCTTGGCGACCGTTTCGTCGCAGGTGTCGGCGCCCGAGCCCATGATGACGATCACGTTGTCCGCGTCGGGCGCGCCGACGTAGTCCATGATCTTGTACTGGCGGCCGACGAGCTTCGCGAGCTTGTCCATGTTCTTCTGGACGATCGCCGGAACGGCCTCGTAGTACTTGTTGACCGTTTCGCGGCCCTGGAAGTACACGTCGGGGTTCTGGGCGGTGCCGCGCATCATCGGCTTGTCCGGGGTGAGGGCGCGGTCGCGGAAGGCCTGGACGAGGTTGTCGTCGATCATCTCGCGGACGACCTCGGTGGGCATCGCGTCGATCTTCTGGACTTCGTGGGACGTGCGGAAGCCGTCGAAGAAGTGCAGGAAGGGGATCTTCGCCTCGAGCGTGGAGGCATGGGCGACGAGCGCGAGGTCCTGGCACTCCTGGACGGAGGTGCCGGCGAGCATCGCGAAGCCGGTCTGGCGGCAGGACATGACGTCCGAGTGGTCGCCGAAGATGTTGAGGCCCTGGTAGGCGAGGGCGCGGGCGGACACGTGGAAGACGGCCGGGAAGTCGGAGGCCAAGCGGTCTTAGGAAGACAAATTAAA
>JAZUJQ010000225.1:0-3328 GCA_045642845.1 Kiritimatiellia bacterium | reverse complement strand
CTACGCGTTGCTTCATGCAACTTCCTCCGCTTCGCCCGGGTTCGCCCGGGCGAAGCGTCTTTTGTCTGTTCCAGATGCGTGATGCGGGGCCTGTCCCCGCATTTTTCCGCTTCGCGGCGTTCAGCTGCGTGGGCAAGTGCGGGGCCTGTCCCCGCATTTTTCCGGTTGCCGGGACATCTGCGACAGTTGAGACCCCTGCGACCGAGTCTCAGCCGTCCCAGCGGTCTCAGCAGGGGCAAGTGCGAGGTGTGTCCCCGCATTTCGTGGTTCATTTTCCGTCATTTCCAATCCCGTGCGCACCGAATCGGCGGTGCGGGTGCTCATGCGCGGGTTGAAAAAACTCCGACGGCTGTCAAACATGCTCCGCTACCGCTTCGCCGTGCTTCGTGGCGTTCAGCCGCAGACTTTCGGCGCGATTGAAATCAAATCGATCGCGGTCGAGAGCAATCGATCGCGGTCGAGCAATTCTGTAATTCTGTTCCAGCCCGTGAGCGCCGAATCGGCGGCGCAAAGCATAGATCATTCTGCGGAGCGGTAGCGTTAGCTTCACGGATCGGAGTTTTTCAAACGGCGCGAAAGAGCGGGTTGCCGGGGCGCGGGGTGAAAAACACGGGGGATGCGGCGTCCCGCCGCGTCACATCCTATGGCTCTGCGGAGACGCGGCGAGACGCCGCCGCATCTCCTACCTCCGACGGCGCAACCGCTCCACCGTGTTTCGCGGCGTTCAGCCGCAGCCTTTTGGCGCAATTGTTTTGAACATCACTGCAATTTCCCGATAAAATCTCATGTCTCGTGTCCCTTGTCTCATGTCCTGAAATTGACGAGGACGGGAGACGCGAGACGCGAAAGGAAAATTCAAAATGCTGCGACAAGCCGGATCCTTGCGACCGTGTCCCAGCCGTCCGAGAGGTCTCGGCCGTGATGCGTCCGCAGCGCGCGCGGCCCGACAGACACGGATTGCCGTCATTCTTAACATGTTGAAAACACGTGACTTGTTTACAAATTTCAATTATTTTCCGGGAGGGCTCTAATTTTTCGGCGTTCAAAAGCGTATAATAAGCGAACATCAAACGCACACCGGAGTATTCCATGAGCGAAGAAGACACCCAGAACCAATACCAGGACATGGATTCCCAGCCGACCGCGGACATGGGATTCCTCGAAATGCAGAAGCTTTTCGAGAAGATGTCGTTCAAAGAACTCGTGCAGAAGACCATCAGCGGTCTTTCGGCGCCGAAGGACAGCGGTGAATACAAATTCGCGCGTCTGCAGATCCAGCGCTTGACGGGGCCCGTCTGCGCGGTTCTCGTGCCGCTCATCGCGGTCATCCTGCTGCTCTGCATGCAGCGCGACACCACGGTGCGTCAGGTCACTCAGGCGGTTGACATCATCGAGCCGGACACCGTCGAAGAGGTGGAAGAAGAACCGCCGGAAGTCGACCCGCCGGACATCATCGAGCCGAACGACGTCGATGTCGACGGTCCCACCGGCGAACTTTCTCCGGTGGAAACGCCGACTGATTTCACCAACGAGCCGGTTTCCGCGAAGCCTGCGGAAATGAACTCGGTGGCGCTCAACACCAGCCCCATAGTCATGAAGGGCATCCTCGGCCTGCGTTCTCCGGGTCAGCGCGGCAAGGCGTTGGCCAAGTACGGCGCCGGCGGCGGCGACGCGGTCGTCATGAAGGCGTTGCGCTGGCTTAAAACCCAGCAGAACGAAGACGGATCGTGGGGCGACAGCAACCAGAACAAGACGGCGATGACCGGCCTTGCGGTGCTCGTGTATCTCGCGCACAACGAAACCCCGTCGCCCGAGAACGAGGAGTTCGGTCAGGTGACGGAGCGCGGCATCAAGTTCCTCATGGAAGAGCTCAACGACAACGGGTATTTCCGTTGCCGCGACGGCAACAACTACTCCCATCCGATCGGCGTTTACGCGCTGGGCGAAGCGTATGCGATGACGAAGAACCCGCTCATCAAGGAAGCCGCCGAAAAGGCCGTCATGCCGATCATCAAGGGTCAGAACGCCCAGAACAGCTGGGAATACGGCATGCGCGTGACCGAACGCAGCGACACCTCCTACGCCGGCTGGTGCGTGCAGGCCATCAAGGCCGTTCACGGCGCCGGTTGCGAAGCCCCCGGTCTCGACGAATGCTACGAGCGCGCCAAGAAGGCGTTTCTCTGCACCTACCGCGACACGGGCGGCGGTTTCTGCTACTCCTGCACGGACAAAGGCAAACAGAACACCCACGTGGGTCTTTCCGGCGTCGGCGCGCTCTGCATGCAGCTGCTCGGCGAATACAACGCCTCCGAAGTGAAGCAGACGATCCGCTTTCTTGAAAACTGCACGTTCGATTTCGAGAAGTGGGACGACGAGAACTCGCAGCCGTGGAGATCCGGAGACAATCCTTCGCCGGTCTACTACTGGTATTACATCACTCAGGCGATGTTCCAGGAAGGCGGCGCGGCGTTCAACCGCTGGAACAAGATGTTCCTTCCCGAGCTCATCAAGCGCCAGAACGTCATCAAAGCCGAAGAATCCGGCTATCAGGACACCACCGGCAAATACCGCGACATCGGGTACTGGGACAGCCCGTCGCAGAACGAATCGTTCCAGGGCAACAACGGAGGCATCCAGTGCAAGCGCTTCGAGAACGGCAAGGAAGTCGCCGGCACGACGTCGCTCGCCCGCCGCGAGATGGACACCTGCCTCTGCGCGCTGCAGCTGATGGTGTACTACCGCTTCCTGCCGACTTCGCAGGCCGTCAACACCGAAGACCGCGAAGAGGTCGAAGGCCTGCCCGCCGCGACCACGAAGAGCAAGAGCGGCAGCGACCTCAAGGTCAAAGTCTCCAAAAAGAAGAAAAGCATCTGACGACGGAACATCCAAATGGCCGAAGAACTTCAGCATCTCATAGACCGCATCAACGCCGAGGGCGTGGCCAAGGCGGAGGAAAAGGCCTCGGACATCATCGCCGAGGCCGAACGCCGCGCCACGGCGATCGTGGCCGACGCCGAGCGCAAGGCGCAGGCCGCGCGCGAAGCCGCGGAACGCGATTCGAACGCGCTCCGCGAACGCGCCGAGGTCTCTCTCAAACAGGCGGGACGCGACCTCGCGCTTTCCGTCAAGCGCGACATATCGGAGACGCTTGCGCGCGTGCTGCGCCGCGACGCGGACGCCGCGCTCGCGTCGCCCGACGTGCTTGCCTCATGCCTTGAGGCGGCGGTGAAATCGCTCGGCGCCGACGCCGCCGGAGCGGAAGTGCACGTGCCTCCGGCTCAGTCCGAAGCGCTCGCCGCTTACGCCCGAGCGCGACTCGCCGACGAGA
>JAZUJQ010000224.1:0-3087 GCA_045642845.1 Kiritimatiellia bacterium | reverse complement strand
GATCAGCGCCGGCGGGACCGGCTGCGCGCCGATGAGCATGAGGCGCCACTGCCCGAGATCGTAATCCTTGACGTGGACCTCGCCGCGGTCGATCGCGGCGAGAATGTCCTGAGCCCAGGGCACGAGAAGCCACACGATGGTGCACTTCTCCTGAGAGACCGCGCGAAGAATCCATTCGGGGTTCACGCCTTTGAGAAGCACGGATCTGCCGCCCGCGATGAAGCTGCCGAACCAGTGCATCTTGGCGCCGGTGTGATACAGCGGAGGAATGCAAAGGAACACGTCGTCGTGCGTCTGCCCGTGATGCGCCTGTTCCATTTCGGCGCTTTGGGCGAGGCAACGGTGCTGCAGCACGATCGCCTTCGGGAAACCGGTCGTGCCGGAAGAAAAATAAATCGCCGCATCGTCGTCGAGCGTGAACTTCACGTCGGGCTTTTCAGCCGAGCAGTAGCTCACGGCCGTGCGGTAGGAAACGTCGAACGACGGACAGTCGTCGCCCACGTAGATGCCGAACTTGACGCCGGGAAGCCGGTCGACGATCTGTTCGACGCGGCCGGTGAACTCCGGACCGTGCACGAGCACCGAGGCGTCGGCAAGCTTGAGGCAGTACTCGATCTCGGCGGCCGTGTAGCGGAAATTGAGCGGCACGGCCATGCAGCCGGCGCGAAGCGTGCCGAAATAAATCGGCAGCCACTCGATGCAGTTCATCAGCAGGATCGCGACTTTGTCGCCCTTGCCGAGCCCGCGCGAGAGAAGGCAGTTGGCGAAGCGGTTCGCTTTTTCATCGAACTCGCGCCACGTCATTTCGCTGCGGAACGCCTCGATCGGACTGGACTCGATGAGCGAGTATTCCTTCCAGGTCGTGTGACGGGATTCGAGTTCCTGAGGATTGATTTCAACGAGCGCCGTTTCGTCTGCGAAAGCGGCGGCGTTGTCGGCCAGAATGTCGGTAATGAGTTTCACGGGATGCGTATTCTACGCTTTTTTCACGCGCGACGGGAAATGCAGCGGAATTTATGTCATTGTCGTCCGGTGATTAAAATTCAAGTTTTTCGGCAAGATCCGATGAATTCCGTTCTGTTCCAAATCCCGTGAGCGCCCAATCGCCGGTGCGTGGCGCAGTCAATTCGACGGAGCGGTAGCGGGAACTTCACGGATCGGAGTTTCTTTCAAACGCCGCCAAGGCGCCCTGTTGGAAAACTCCGACGGCTGGCAAACATGCTCCGTTACCGCTCCGCCTAGCTTGCGGCGCACACCCTCAAACTTTCGGAATGCCATCGGCCGGGGGTTGTGCAAACGGGTGTCAAAAAGAACGGCGCGGTAGGATGACCGCGCCGTTCTTCGGACATACCGCCGCCCGATCAGTCGAGCAGGAGGTCCACCTTGAAGAAGCGGTAGACCTTTTCGGCCGTCTCGCATTCATCGAAGGTGTAGGTCACCGTCGTCTCGCGGGAGGTGGCCTCGACGACCTCGCCGAAGGGCTCGAAGCCCTTGAGGTCGCTGCTGGCCATGACCTGGAACTTCTGGCCGATGTAGCTCTCCCATTTGAGGGTGATGCCGCGACCGTCGATCGTGATGTCGACCGGGATGAGCCAGGCCGCGAGCGGGAACTGGTTGTTGAGCTCGGAGATTTCCTTGACCTGCTCGGACGCATCCACGACCGCACGGAAGTGGACGATGCCCTGCTTGTCATCGGGCGTGGCGACGCCGGTGAACTCGACGAGCTTGGTCTCGCCGACGGCCATGGCCTCGTCGCAATCGACGTACGCCACGGGCTCGACCGCGGAGAGATCCGCGATGACGGCGGGCTGGTCGGCGTAGATCGCGATGCGGCCGGGGGCGACAACCGTTTCGCCGACGTTCTTGACCGCGACCTTCGCGGAGAACGAGGACTTGGTGTTCGTCGGCTTCTCGGTGAACACGAAGTCGGAGATCTCGAAGTCGGGACGCGGGACGTAGGCGCTCGGATTCACGCCGGACTCGGCTTCGGTCTCGACGACCGGAGCTTCCTCAGTCACGGTTTCCGCAGCATCAACGGCGGCTTCGACCTCGGCCTTGGGGGCGGAGACCGCGACCTTGACGCTGTCGTCCTCGGTGATGAGGACGCCGTCGTAGGCCTTGGTGCCGACGCCGTAGCCGGAGACGGTCGCCGTGTAGAGCGCGTCGCCATCGACGGTCACTTCGTTCTCGAAGGAGACGCTTTCGCCGGCCGCGAGGTCGCCGATTTCAATCTCGTTGCCGAGAACATCGACCAGAACGACGTCCTTCATGTCGAAGTCGGACGGATTCGAAACGACCATGCTGACGCGGATGACCGTGCCGGTGGGGATGCGGAGGATCGCGCCGTTGGCATCGTCCTCTGCGGTGACGACGAGGTCGAGCACCGGACGCTGCGTCACGACGTCGCTGCGGGAGCAGTCGAACGCCTTGAAGGAGAAGTCGTGGAACTCGAAGCCGACATAGGTCGTGACATCGCCGTTGAGGAAGCCGAAGCCGTTGATGGAGCCGCCGCTGAGGACGGACTTCTCTGCCTTCGGAGCGAGAACCGCGCCGGGGAAGTCGAAGTTCTTCGAGGTGATTTCCTTCGCGTTGACGAAGTTGAAGAGCACGAGCGAAGGATCGACCTCGTTGCCGGTGCCCTCCTCGATGACGCGGATGGAGCCCATGTTGGCCTCGAACGACTCGGAGTAGATGTTGACGAGCACCTTGCTGCCGGCCGGAACCGTGATCGTGATGCTGTTGAGGCTGTTGACCTCGAACACCTCGTTGGTCACGTGGAAGACGTTGCGGTAGCCCGCGTTGCCGCTCCAGTCGTTGCCGTTGTAAACGACGTCTCCGGTCTCGCCGAGGTTGGCGGCGATTTCGCTGAAGGTCGTGAGATCGCTCACGATCTGATCAAGCGTGGTGCCGGTGCCGTCCTCGGGGACGTTGCCTTCATCGTCGATGGTGACGGGGTCGGCCTCGCGGGCGGAGAAGCCTTCGCCCCAGGTGCGGCCTTCGCGATTGTAGTCGCCGCCGTAGACGATGTTGCCGTTGTGGTCGGGCGTGCCGGCCTCGGTGAGGCTGCCGCCGACGACGAGCGTGTCG
>JAZUJQ010000223.1:0-1660 GCA_045642845.1 Kiritimatiellia bacterium | reverse complement strand
CCGGAAGCGTTCACCGTCCGCCTCGCGCCGGGCGCGACCTTCGAAACGAACGTGACGTTCCGCATCACGTCGCCCGACGCCGTGGACGCCGTCGTTTCGCTCGACGTTTCGTGCGCCGACCCGCAGGGCGGCCGCTTCACGCGCGGCAGAAAACTGCGTCTGCGCGGCGAGGAGCTTCCGGCGACGCTGTTCGACGCGCCGGTCCGCATCCCGTGGGGTCTCGCGGTCATGCTGTTCATTTTCGCCTGCGCCATGCGCTCCCGCATCCGGCACGGCCACGCGGCCGCGTGCGAGTTCGTCACCGTCGCCGCCTGCACCGCGTATCTGGCGTGGATGATGCACGCCGAAATGGTTCTCGGAGGCGGACTGAATCTCGGCGGCGACCTTCCCGCGCACCACTACCTCGTGGATCACATCCTCAAAAGCGGATGCGCCGTGTCCTGGGCGCCCGGCTGGTGGGGCGGCTTCCCGATGTTCCGCTACTACTTCCCTCTGCCCTACTGCGTCGCCGCCGCGCTCGCGCGCCTGATCGGGCACGACGCCGCGTTCGGAGTCTTTTCGATCGCCGGCACGCTGCTGCTGCCGCTCTCGCTGTGGGGAGCCGGGAAAATCGCGCGACTGCCGCGCCCGGCCCCGGCGTTTCTGGCCGCGCTCTCGCTTCCGATCGCGCTGGACAACACGCACAACATGTGGGGCGTCAACGCGTACAGCACGCTCGCCGGCATGATCGCCAACAGCTGGAGCTTCGACCTTTTCGCGCTCTCGATCGCGTTCGCGGTGCGCGACTTCCGGCGCGGACGTTTCTCGCCCGTCACGGTCCTCGCATGGAGCGCGATGGCGCTCTCGCACTTTTTCACCGCCGTCGTCGCCGCGATCGCGGTGGCCGCGCTCGTCGCCGCCGCCGCGTTGTCTGGACGCCCCCGCGCCGCGCGCGCGCTGCTGCTCGAAGGGCTCTGCACCGGTTTCGTCTGCGCGTGGTGGCTCGCACCGCTCGCCGCCACCGGAGCGTGGAGCGTCGCCTTCGGCACGCAATGGGAAATCCATTTCTGGAAACAGCTCCCGCCGATGCTCACGCCGCCCATGCTTGCCGCCGCGGCTGTGGCGGCCGTCGCCGCGTCCGGCGGACCGCGTCGCGAACCTCCGGACGCGGATCTCCGCGCGTGGCTGCTCGGCGAATTTTCCGATGCGGCGTTTTCCGAAGATGAAAAGGCACGGCTGATCCCCGCGCCGGTCGATGATTTCGGAAACACGGACAGCGTGTTCCTCCTGTCTGTTTCGGAAATGAAGCAGTATTGCTGGCTCTGGCGGGAAAACGTAATTTCCGCACCGGCAACGAAAGCGGCCCTTGCCGCCGGCCTGCGGCTTGAGAAC
The DNA here is from genome assembly GCA_045642845.1 of Kiritimatiellia bacterium. Lineage (GTDB taxonomy): Bacteria > Verrucomicrobiota > Kiritimatiellia > RFP12 > UBA3636 > JAZUJQ01. The sequence goes on along the minus strand of JAZUJQ010000223.1, from coordinate 289 downwards.
CAAAAGGGCGGTCAGGAGTATTGCTGGTGGTGGCTGAGACAGGAAGCGGCGGATATCAACGGCTCGCGCTATGGCTACGTTTCCTTCCCTGCGGCGGGAACCGTCGGCGGCTTTGCGGCGAGCAACAGCCCGTCCTCCCTGTACGGCGTTCGTCCCGCGATCCTCGTGGACGAAGCCGCGCTCGGCGACGTTTTTACCGCGGAATAACGCGCGGGATCGGGGCGTAAACCCGATCTTCGCACCTTCTGTTTGCGTGCGGGAGGGCCGCCTTGGGCGGCGCGCCCGCGTT
>JAZUJQ010000222.1:0-1633 GCA_045642845.1 Kiritimatiellia bacterium | reverse complement strand
ATAGGTGCCGCGGGTCAGCGACGGACAGCTCGCCGGCTCGACGGCGATGAACCGGTAGTCGCTCTCGCCGCGCAGCTTCTCGCCCATGTAGGGCGCGATGAGGCCCGCGAGGTTCGATCCGCCGCCCGCGCAGCCGATGATGATGTCCGGCTTTTCGCCGTACTTGTCGAGCGCCTTCTTGCATTCGAGCCCGATGATCGTCTGGTGGATCAGCACCTGGTTGAGCACCGAACCGAGGACGTAGCGGCAGTCGGGGAGCGAGAGCGCGCGTTCGACGGCTTCGGAAATCGCGCAGCCGAGCGAGCCGGAAGTTCCGGGGTGTTCGGCGTTGATGCGGCGCCCGACTTCCGTCTCCATCGACGGGGACGGCGTGACGTTCGCGCCGTAAGTGCGCATCACTTCGCGGCGGAAGGGTTTCTGCTCGTACGAGCATTTGACCATGAAGACGTGGCAGTCGAGCCCGAAGAAGCCGCACGCCATCGAAAGCGCCGTGCCCCACTGGCCGGCGCCGGTTTCGGTCGTGACAGCTTTGAGACCCTGCTTTTTCGCGTAGTACGCCTGAGCGATCGCGGAGTTGAGCTTGTGGGAGCCGGACGTGTTGTTGCCTTCGAACTTGTAATAGATTTTCGCCGGGGTGCCGAGCTCTTTTTCAAGGAAGTAGGCGCGCGTGAGCGGCGACGGACGGTACATCTTGTAGAAATCGCGGACCGCGTCCGGAATCGTGAAATACGCGGTCGTGTCGTCGAGTTCCTGCGCGGCGAGTTCGCGGCAGAACACCTGGCTGAGCTCGTCGAGCGTCGATGGCCGGAGCGTTTTCGGGTTGAGCAGCGGCGCGGGCTTGTTCTTCATGTCCGCGCGGACGTTGTACCACGCGGTCGGAAGTTCGTCTTCGGTGAGATAGGTTTTGTAGGGGATGTTGTTGTTCATGACGGAAAAATGTTTGCGGTTTTCGATCTCGGGGCGGGTCAGGCATCGGTGTGGCGCGAGGGCAACCATCGATGGTACGCGGCGATTGATTTGCGCCACGCCTCGTGATCGGTGCGTTCGCGGAGAAACGCGCCGTAAACTCCGTAGAACAGATCGGTGAAACGGACGATGTCGGTCATCGCGTCCGTGAAAAGCGGCCTGGCGTCGCGGTTGGAATCGCGCGGCGGCAGTTTCACGGCGCGGAAGACGAACGTCCGTCCGTCGACTACGGCCGAATATTCTTCGCCGCCGCATTTGAGGAACATTTTCACGGACGCGATCTTTTTGCCGGCCATGAGGGCGGCCTGGATTTCGACCGAGCCGAGCGGCACGCCGTCGCGCAGCGTGACGCGGTGCGCGCCCTGGCCTTCGAGCAGCAGGGAGACCGGTCCGTCTAGCGCGATTTCCACGGGATCCGTGCGGCCGATGTCGAACGACGCCGTGCCGTTTTCGAAACGGAAGAGCAGATACGTCAGGAAATCGAGCCCGATGCCGCGGATGACGAAGTCGTTCGCGCGGTCGGGGGTGAACGAAACCGGTTCGAGTTCGTCGGTCCGCACGCCGAAAAGATAGGCCCCGTCGCCAAAACGGTTTACATAAAGTTCAGAATGCCTTGAATAGAAACGACGTGTCTCCTCCCCGGGATCCCCCGGTACTTTTTCAAAGG
>JAZUJQ010000221.1:0-5037 GCA_045642845.1 Kiritimatiellia bacterium | reverse complement strand
CCGCGCGGGCGGTGGCGGCGCCCGGACTCCGCCACGAAGTTCGAACTCGTCGACGCTTCGACCGGCAAGGTCGCGCTGTCCGGCGAGGTGAAATTCCGCAAGGAGGATGAATTTTTCTCCGACAAAGAAGGCCGCAAAACGCCGTTTTCCGGCGAGGAAACGTACGAGATGGACATCTCGGCGGCGCCTGCGGGCGTGTATTTCGTCCGTGTGCCAGGCGTCGGCCGCAGCATGGAGTTCAACGTCGGTTCGACGGGTCCCGCGGACGTGTTCGCGCTCGCGATGAAGGGCCTTTTCCAGCAGCGCTGCGGCTGCGCGAAGACCTCCGACCTCACGCACTGGACGGACGACGCCTGCCACATGAAGGTGTGGCGCGGCATCGGTCCGCCCCAGGAATGGGAGTACGGCGAACGCTTCTTCGACAAGGACGGCGGCGCAAATGGAACCAGCCACTTCGCGTTCAACAACTGGCAGGCCCGCCGCATCGAGAAAGAGCCCGGCGCCATGGAGGAGCTTTCGCTTCCCGGCGGCTGGCACGACGCGGCCGACTACGACCGCCGTCCGATGCACATGCGCATCGTGGGCGACCTCGCGTCGCTTTACATTCTCAAGAGCGGGAATTTCTCCGATTCCCAGCTCGCCGTGCCGGAGCGCGGCAACGGGATCCCGGACGTCCTCGATGAAGCGATCTGGGGTCTCAAGCATCTGCTCAAAGGCCAGCAGAAGGACGGCGGCGTCGGCACGTGGATCGAAACCGTGCGGCATCCCGACGAGAAGAACCACTGCACGGCTTCCGGCGATCCGTTCCCGTACTTCCTCACGCGCGCCACGCGCGAGTCGTCCATGGACTACGCCGGCTACGCCGCGCTGCTCGCCCGCGCCCTCGAAAAGGCCGGCGGAGCGGCGCTCAAGCCCGCCGCCGAATTCCGCGCCAGCGCCGTGCGCGCGTGGAATTACGCGACGACCGCCAAGCCCGCCACGAACGTCTGGGCGCGCACCGGATGGACCGAGAAGGACGAGGTGGATTGCTGGTATTGCGAGGTCCAGGATCCGATTCCCGTGGAAATCGTCGCCAAGGCGGCGATCAATCTCTACGCGCTCACCGGCGACGCGAAATACACCGAGCCGTTCACGACGGAGTTCGCCGACAGGCTCAGGCAGCGCGTCAACCAGCGCGGTTGGTCGTGGAGCGCGATGATTCTTTCCGAAACAGGATTCACCGACATCCCCGGCGAGGCCTACGCCAAGATCAAGAGCGATTGGGTCGTGCACGCGGTGAACGAAGCGGACGCCGCGCTCGGCTGGCTCGGGAATTCGTACGCCTACCGTCTGCCGTACTACGGACCTTCGTCCGGGTGGGTGCACTCGATGAGCTGGGGCAACATCCATCCTCTGCACCAGGCGAAGAAGTTCATCGCCGCGCACGCCGTCACCGGCGACGCGAAGTACATCGATGCGGCGTTCCTCGCGATGGATTACCACTGCGGCTGCAACCCGAACGGCCAGACGTGGACCTCCGGACTCGGCAAGGTCTATCCCGTCAGCTACCTTTCGCTCGTTTCCGTCTCAGACGGAATCGAAGAATACGTGCCCGGAATTTCGCCGTACCGCAACACGTTCGGACTGAGCCCCGCGGTCAATGACAAGGTGTTCGGATGGAACGCGGACATGACGTCGAAATATCCGCTTCTGCGCCGTTGGGAAAACATGGAGGCGTACTCCGTCGGCGCCAGCGAATTCACGGTCTGGGAAACGGTGCACGATCCGGCGATCGTCTGCGGCTACATCATGAAACCCGGGTCGAAACCCGAAAACGACATGCGCAAGCCGGTCGACGACGTCCGCACGCTTCCCGGCTTCTGGTGCCTCCCGTGACCGTTCTTTCAGACTTCAAATCAAAACGAACATCAAAATGACATACCTCGGCATTTCTTTCCCGATCTCGAATCTTCCCGAACTCGATTCTTCGTTCATCCCGCTCGGCCCGTGGATGCGCGCCTATCTGAAGGGCGCTGACAAGCCGGTTTCCATCGCCATCGAACGCAACGACGGCCGCATTTCCGTGCGCAAGGCGTTCATACGCGGCGGTGCGGATTCGGCCGAGGCGGATTACCGTTTCGTGGAACGCTACGTGAAGTTTCTTCTGTGGTCGATCGGCGGCTTCCGCATCTACATCGAGGGCGCTCCGGAGATCGCGGCGCGTCTGGCGGCGGAATACCGCTACGACGAAGCCGACGCCTCGAAGAACGGCCGCCGCTGGTTCGACGTGCAGTTCATGGGCGACGTGTTCGGCCGCACGCTCGATATAGTCGATTGCGCCGCCGCGGACTTTCCGGCCGGAAACGACGAACCGATGGCGATCGGCGGTCATGTCGACGGCTGCCGCATCGGTTTCGACGCCGGCGGTTCCGACCGCAAGGTTTCCGCCGTCATCGACGGAAAGAGCGTTTATTCCGAAGAGGTGGTCTGGCATCCGAAGACCCAGAGCGATCCGCAGTACCATTTCGACGAAATCGTCGCCGCGTTCAAAACCGCGGCTTCGAAAATGCCGCGCGTCGACGCGATCGGCGTGTCTTCGGCGGGCGTGTTCATCGGCAACGCGCCGATGGTGTCGTCGCTCTTCATCAAGGTTCCCCGCGAAAAGAAGGTGCGCGAACTCGTGCACACGATCTTCGACCGCGCGGCGAAGGAAATCGGACCCGACGTCCCGATAGTCGTCGCGAACGACGGCGACGTCACCGCGCTCGCCGGCGCGATCGGCATGGGCGAGAAGTCCGTGATGGGCGTCGCGATGGGCACGAGCGAAGCCGTGGGCTACGTCGACGGCGACGGCCGCGTGCTGGGCTGGTTCAACGAACTCGCGTTCGCACCGGTCGATCTCAACGAGGCGGCGATGGAGGACGAATGGTCCCATGACATCGGCGTCGGATGCAAGTACTTCTCGCAGGACGCCGTCATCAAGCTCGCTCCGGCCGCCGGCATCGAGCTCGACGCGTCGCTCACGCCCGCCGAAAAGCTCAAGGTCGTGCAGGCGCTCATGGAGAAGGACGATCCCCGAGCGCAGGCCGTCTTCCGTTCGATCGGTTGCTACCTCGCGCATTCGATGGACCTCTATTCGCAGTTTTACGACGTGCGTTTCATGATGGTGCTCGGACGCGTGATGTCCGGCAAGGGCGGCGACACGATCCTCGCCGAGTGCAACCGCATCATGGCCGAGGAATATCCGGAACTCGCCGCCAGGCTCACCGTCATGCTGCCCGACGAGAAGACCCGCCGCGTGGGCCAGTCTTTCGCGGCCGCGTCGCTTCCCGAAATCGCGCGCTGAAGGATCGCGCCGTGTTCCCGTTCACCGCGATCGATTTCGAGACGACGGGGACCGTGCCGGGTTTCGTAAACGAACCGTGGCAGATCGGAGCCGTGGCGTTCGGCGCGGACGGCGCGCCCGACGCGGCGCGTTCGCTTGATTCGCTTCTGCGCATCGCGCCCGACCGTCCGTTCAACCGCTACGCTCCGGGGCGTCATGCATCGCTGCGGGCCGAGCTCGCCGCCGCACCGACGCCTGCGGAGTTCTGGCCGGACGTCGCCCGCCTCGTGAAAGGCGCGCCGCTCGCCGCGCACAACGCCGGCACCGAACGCACGACGCTTGCGCGCATCGCTCCGCTGCACGTTCCCGGACCGTGGATCGACACGCTCGCGCTCGCGCGCCGTGCGTGGCCGGGCCGCGCGTCGTACGCGCTCGAGGATCTGATCCCCGAGCTGGGTCTGACGGCGCGGGTTGAGGCCGCCGCTCCGGGGCGCGCGCCGCACGATGCGTACTACGACGCCGTCGCGTGCGGCGTTCTGCTCGTGCATCTGCTGTCGTTTCCGGGGTGGGGTTCGGCTTCGCCGGAAGCTCTTTCGGCGATCAAATGATTGCTGTTGAATCGCGCGTCCGGCTTTGATAGACTCTCCGCCACTTTCCGCTTCCAACGGGGAGGGATCGTCGGCGCCAACCCACTGAGGCCGCCGGATCGAAACGGAGGTGAAACACATGATCGTAGTCAAGGTCAAGAAGGGCGAACCCATCGACAAAGCCATCAAGCGTCTGAAGAAGGCGATGGACAAGGAGGGCATCATCAAGCAGCTCCGCGCCGATCGTTATTTCGAGAAGCCGTGCGAAGCCCGCCGCCGCAAGTCCGAGCGCGCCCGCGCCCGCGCCCGTTCGATCGCGCGCCGTCAGGCGCTCGCCGCAACGCTTCCGCGCATCTGAGCGCCTCCGTTGTGAAAAAAGCGCGCGTCGCCATCCGGCGGCGCGCGCTTTCTTTGTTGCCGGGACATCTGCGGCGGTTCAGACCCCTGCGGACCCCGTCCCAGACGTCTCAGCCAATAAATTTCCGTGCGCGCCGAACCGGCATCGCGAAGCGCAGATCATTCGGCGGAGCGGTAGCGGGAGCTTCACGGATCGGAGTTTCTTTCAAACGGCGCAAAGGCCCGTGTTGGAAAAACTCCGACGGCTGTCAAACATGTTCCGCTACCGCTGCGCCATGCTTCGCGGCATTCAGCCGCAGACTTTCGACGGGATTGAAACCGGGTCGATCGCGGTCGGGTGCAATCGATCGCGGTCGAGAAATTCCATTTCGTTCCAAATCTTTCAACAACCACGGATAACACGGATCGGCTGCGCTGACGCTTGCCGTTTTGCCTAGCGTGAGCGAGGCGCATCCGTGAAAACCGTGGTTCGTTTTTCCGTCATTTTCAATCCCGTGCGCGCCGAATCGGCGGTGCGGAGCGCAGATCATTCGGCGGAGCTGTAGCGGGAGCTTCACGGATCGGAGTTTCTTTCAAACGGAGCAATGGCGCGGGTTGCCAATGCACGGGGTGAAAAACATGGGGGATGCGGCCTCCGACGGCGGGATTGCAAATCCGGTTGGCGTCTGACGGCGGGCGGAACGGCGAACCGCTCCGCCGACGCGGAGTCATTCGATCGGTTCGCCTTTGCGGTACGGACGGCCGGGGACGAGGATCTTCGCGAACTTGCGCGGCGCATCGGCGTCCACG
>JAZUJQ010000220.1:0-3384 GCA_045642845.1 Kiritimatiellia bacterium | reverse complement strand
TGGTGATGTCGGCGGACGTGAACTCGGCGAACTCTCGCTCGCGGTACCAGCCGCCCAGCGCGCGGTCTTTGTACAGCGGGTTCGGAAACTTCTCGCGGCGCGCCGTGATCGTGAGAACGCCGTTGGAGACGAAGCAGTTTTCCGCCCGCATGTCGGTGTAGTACTGCGGCTCGTGGTTGCGGAGGAAGCCGACCTCGGCCCGCCACACGTTCGTGTCCGGCAGCCCCGTGAAGTCGAACTCTTCGCTCCACTCGAGCTTGAGTCCGTCGGTGGAATACGTGTCGCGCGGGTCGGCGCCGGAGGCGAGGACGGCGGTGCAGACGAGCGCGGCGGCGACGGTGTGAAAACACGCTTTCATGACGGCGAGGAACGCGGGGCGGGCGTCACGTCCGGGCGACGCCGTCGGCGACCGCGGCCGCGGACACGGCCTTCGAGACCGCCGGCAGGAGCTCCGGATCGAAGGGTTTCGGAATCAGACAGGTCGGGCCGAATCCGAGGTCTTCCCCGGCGTAGAAGGCGCGCGCGCCTTCGGACGGCGGACGGCGCGCCAGTTCGGCGAGCGCGCGGGCGGCCGCGAGTTTCATGCCCATTGTGATTTTTCTGGCGTGCACGTCGAGCGCGCCGCGGAAGAGGAACGGGAAGCAGAGCACGTTGTTGATCTGGTTCGGGTAGTCGGAACGTCCCGTGCCTATCATGTACGGCTTGCCCGCGAGCGCTTCGGCGACGGCTTCCGGACGGATTTCCGGATCCGGGTTCGCGAGCGCGAAAATGCCGGGGCAGGGGGCCATGGTTTTCACCCATTCGGGGCGGACGCAGTCGGCGACGGACACGCCGATGAAAACGTCGGCTCCGACGAGCGCGTCCTGAAGCGTGCGCGCGGAGGTCGCGGTCGCGATTTTTTCGTGGCGCGCCTGATTGCCCGGACGGCCGGGGTAGATGACGCCGCGCGAATCGCACGAAACGACCTCGCCCGCGCCGTCGGCCAGCAGCATCTGGCGGATTCTGGTGCCGGCGGCGCCGGCGCCGTTGACCACGATCCGCAGCGAGGCGAAGTCCTTGCCGGAAACGACCGCGTAGTTGCGCACCCCGGCGGGCACGATCACGGCCGTGCCCCACTGGTCGTCGTGGAACACGGGAATGTCGAGCAGCTCCTGCAGACGGTCTTCGATTTCGAAGCACGCCGGCGCGGCGATGTCCTCGAGATTGATGCCGCCGAACATCGGCGCGATCGCGAGGGTGGCGTCGATGACGCGCTGCGGATCGGTTTTACCGGTCGACGCGCCGCCGATGCGGCAGCGGTCGAGGCAGATCGGCCACGCGTCGACGCCGGCGAAACTCTTGAAAAGCACGCACTTGCCTTCCATCACCGGAATCGCCGCCGTCGGGCCGCGGTCGCCGAGCCCTAGAATCGCCGTGCCGTCCGAAACGACGGCTACGGTGTGCCCCTTCGCTGTGTAGTCGAACGCTTCCTCCGGATGCGCGGCGAGACGCAGCACGGCTTTGCCGACGCCGGGCGTGTACGCCAGACAGAGGTCTTCCACCGATTTGACCGGGTGGGGGAGTTCGGTCGAAACTTTGCCGCCGCGATGGAACGCGAGGACGTTCTCTTCAGAGATGTTCATTTGTGTTTTCCGTTTTCGGCGGGGACGGCCGCGCCGTCGCCCGTTTTGTCGTTTGATTCAAAGCCGAGGCAGCAGCAGTATCTGCCGCAGATCCCGTTGAAAGCTTCTCCGTGCGCGGCCGTGCGCCGTTTCGCGTCCTGGACGCGGCCGTGCGCGCAGCACAGCGTGCGTCCGCAGGTCCCGACGCCGCAGACCGCGGCCGCGATGTCGCGCGGCGACACGGTTTTGACGTCGATGCGCGCTCCGGTTTCTTTTTCGAGCCTGTCGCGCAGCTGGCGGATGTCCAGAAACGACGTCATGGCGAGCATGACGGTGAGACGTTCGCGCCGCAGCGAGAAGCGCGTGCAGAGGCGCGTGATTTCCCCGCCGCCGTCCGCCACGAATTTTTTTATGACGTCCCTCGCGCGCGCCGCAAGAGCCGCGTTTTCCTTCGCTCTGTTCAGGTCGGCTTCGGCCGCGAAGCCGGCGAATTCGGCGTGGATCGATTTGTCGGCTCCGCCTTTGCACACGGTGTCCGGCGTCCTGCGGGCGAGTTCGATCGTTCCGTCCACGCGCAGCAGGCACGGCGCGCCGTGCGCCGGCGGCGTCGGGCCGTCCGGGAACACGGCGACGGCGCGGAAGCCGTCTTCGAGCGTGAACGAAAGTTTCGTGCCCATGTGCGTTCGCCTCAGGTGCGCGCGGCGATGAAACCGGCGACCGCGTCGCGGTCGGCCGGGAGCGGGAATTTGCGGGTCGGTCTGCCCTTGAGCGCTTCGATCGCCGGAGCCGTCGCGAGCGAGGCGTCGCCCGTCGCGTCGCCGATCGACTCTGGGAATTTCGCCGGGTGTGCGGTGGAGAGGCACACCATCGGCACGCCGGGTTCGAGAAAACGCCGCGCCACGGTCACGCCGACCGCGGTGTGCGGGTCCATGAGGTACCCGTGTTTTTCGTGGAATTCGCGGATGGTGGCGAGCGTCGAGGCGGTGTTTCCGGAGCCGGCGCGGATGAGCGGATCGAACGAGCCGTCCGCGCCGCGTCCGAGCGTGATCCGCCCGGTCGCTTTGAGTCCGGACATGATTTCGCGGACGCGCGCGGCGTCTCCGCCGACGTGCAGGTAGATCCAGCGTTCGAAGTTCGAGGCGATCTGGATGTCCATCGACGGCGAGATCGTGGGAATCGCTCTGGCGATCGAATAATCGCCGTCGTTGAAGAAGCGCGAGAGAATGTCGTTTTCGTTCGTGGCGAGCACCAGGCGACGGACGGGCAGCCCGGTCTTCGCGGCGACGTAGCCGGCGAAGATGTCGCCGAAGTTTCCCGTCGGAACGGCGAACGAGCATTCGGCCGCGCCGGTGCGGAAATACGCCCACCAGTAGTAGACGACCTGCGCCAGCACGCGCGCCCAGTTGATTGAATTGACCGCGCCGAGCTTGTGCGCGTCTTTGAATCCGAGGTCGGAGAAAAGCGCCTTCACGATGCCCTGCGCGTCGTCGAACGTGCCGTCAAGCGCTATGTTGAAGACGTTGTCGTCCAGCACCGACGTCATCTGCATTTCTTGCACGCGGGAGCAGCGGCCCGCGGGATGCAGCACGAAAATCTTCATGCCCTTCCGGCCGCGTACGCCGTTGATGGCCGCCGAACCGGTGTCGCCCGACGTGGCGACGGCGATGTTCAGCTCGCGTCCGCTCTCCCCGAGAATGTATTCGAACGTGTTGCCCAGAAACTGCAGCGCGAAATCCTTGAAGGCGAGGGTCGGGCCGTGGAAGAGCTCGAGGATCTTCACCGG
>JAZUJQ010000219.1:0-8820 GCA_045642845.1 Kiritimatiellia bacterium | reverse complement strand
GTTCGGTCCGCGGTTCGACGGCCGGGACGACGATCCGTTCGGCGACGCCGAGCCGCCGCGCTTCCCGATCGACGATTCCGTGCGCGGGGGCAATCCGCGCGACGTCCGCGGCGGTTCGCGCACGCCGGCGCTCGACGCATTCGGCCGCGATCTGGTGAAGCTCGCCAAGGAAGGCAAACTCGATCCGATGATCGGCCGCGCCGCCGAGCTCGACCGCCTCGTGCAGATTCTCTGCCGCCGCAACAAGAACAACGCGGCGCTGCTCGGCGAGGCCGGCGTCGGCAAAACCGCCGTGGTCGAAGGTCTCGCGCAGGGCATCGCCGACGGCGTGATGCCGGACATTCTCAACGACCGCCGCATCGTTTCGCTCGATCTCACGCAGCTGGTCGCCGGCACGAAGTACCGCGGCCAGTTCGAGGAGCGCATCAAGAAGGTTCTCGACGAGACCCGGCGCGCCGGCAACGTCATTCTTTTCATCGACGAAATCCACACGCTCGTCGGCGCAGGCGGTTCCGAAGGCGCGATGGACGCAGCCAACATCTTCAAGCCAGCGCTCGCGCGCGGCGAGGTGCAGTGCATCGGCGCCACGACGCTCGATGAATACCGCGGCTCCATCGAAAAGGATCCCGCGCTCGAACGCCGTTTCCAGCCGCTCAAACTCGACGAGCCGTCCGTCGAGGACACCATTTCGATTCTGCGCGGCATCGCGCCGCGTTACGAAAAATTCCACTGCGTGAAGTACTCTCCCGACGCGTTGGTCGCCGCGGCGCGGCTTTCCGACCGCTACGTCAACGGACGGTTCCTTCCGGACAAGGCCATCGACCTGATCGACGAATCCGGAGCGCGCGCCCGCATCGCGTCGTGCCGCCGTCCGGAAAAGTTCGGCGAGGCGCAGGCGCGCATCGACCGGCTTGAAGGCGAAAAGCGCGGGTTCATCGAGGCGGAGGATTTCGATTCCGCGGCCAAGGTCCGCGACGAGCTGCTCGAACTGCGCAAAAAGCTGGAGGACGACGTCAAGGTCTGGGAGAAGGAACGCGCCGAAAACCCGGTTACGATCACCGAGGACGACATCACCGAGACCCTTTCCCGCAACACCGGCATCCCGGTCAGCCGCATGGGCAGGGACGAAATGAAGCGCCTGCTCGAGCTCGAGAAGGAACTGTCCGAAACCGTCATCGGCCAGGACGAGGCCATTTCGACGATCGCCCGCGCGTTGCGGCGCTCGCGCACCGGGCTGCACGATCCGCGCCGTCCCATCGGTTCGTTCCTGTTCCTCGGTCCGACCGGCGTCGGCAAGACGATGCTCGCGCGCGTTCTCGCTGAACGGTTTTTCGGCGACGAAAAGGCGCTTATCCAGATAGACATGTCCGAATACGCGGAGCGCCACGAGGTCTCGCGCCTCATCGGTTCGCCGCCCGGGTACATCGGCCACCAGCAGGGCGGACAGCTCACCGAGAAGGTGCGCCGGCGCCCGTACAGCGTCGTGCTGTTCGACGAAGTCGAGAAGGCCCATCCGGACGTGATGCAGACATTCCTGCAGATTCTGGACGAAGGTCGTCTCACGGACGGACAGGGCAGGGTGGTGAGTTTCCGCAACACGGTCGTCATCTTCACGTCGAACCTCGGCGTGGACGCGGCCAAGGGCGGGCGTTCGTTCGGCTTTTCCTCCGGCGGCGCCGGCGTGGAACAATCGCGCATCCGTCAGACGATGCTCGATGCCGCGAAAAAAGCGTTCCGTCCGGAACTGCTCAACCGTTTCGATGCGCAGATCGTGTTCCGCAGCCTTGAGCGCGAGGACATCGACCGCATCGTGGCGAATGAACTGCGCGGAGTTTCGAAGCGTCTCGACGAGCGCGGCATAAAGCTCGAGTGCTCGCCCGAAGCGGCGAAACTGCTCGCGGAGGCCGGACTCGATCCCGCCAACGGCGCGCGTCCGCTCCGCCGTGCCATCGAGAACAAACTCGAAGACCCTCTTGCGGACGCCTTCCTGCGCGGTGAGTTCAAGCCGCCGTGCACGGTGCTCGTCGGAACAGACGCTTCCGTTCCCGGCAAACTCGCGTTTTCCGTCAAAAAGGCGGAGTGAGTCCCGGAATTTCAGAAAAACCGAAACAGAACCGTTGAAATGGATTCCTGCATTTTCTGCAAAATAGCCTCCGGCGAAATTCCGTCGGTCAAGGTCTACGAAAGCGACCGCGTGCTCGCGTTTCTCGACGTCAATCCGATGGCGAAAGGCCATGTGCTGGTCGTGCCCAAGACCCATTGGCGCGATCTTGCGTCCGTGCCGGACGATCCGGAATCGCGCGCCGTCGTCGCGGAGCTTTTCGCCGTGATCCGCGGCGTGATGCGCGCGGTGACGTCGTCGTTCGCCACCGGAGCCAATCTGCTCCAGTGCAACGGCGAGTCCGCCGGTCAGACGGTGTTCCATCTGCATTTCCACGTGATCCCGCGCACGGGCGCGGCCGCGGACCCGGATTTCCGTTCCGGCGCCGGCGCGTACGCTTCCGATGCGGAACGCGACGAATACGCCGCGAAGATCAGAAGCAACCTGACCGTCTGACCCGGCCGCAGATCCGCGAAACGCCGATCCCGGAGAAAAGAATTTCATCTGCAATCTTCCGTGCGGTCGGTTGAATCGATCGAATTTGTTCCACACGAAATCAAATCAAACTGATGCCATGAAAAAACTGATTCTTGCGGTTTGCGCGCTCTTCGCCGTGAGTTCGGCGTGCGATGCGGCCGAATACGTGAAATTCGAGGGCGATGTCGCGCGGAATTACGTGGAAGTCAACTGCATTCCCAAATCGACGGACATGCTTCTTTACTCCAACCGCAAGGTGAGCAAGATACTGTCGATCACCGGCGATCTGCATCTGTTCCACAGCAACCAATCCGTTCCCCATCTGTTCGTCGGATGCGTGGAACAGCCCGCTACGGCCAACAAGTACGGCGTGTACAACGTCCAGTACGTGAACGACGGAACGGAGGAGTACGTCCGTTGCGAGTTCGCCGGTCGCTGGAACGGTGGATACATGATGGTCGTCGACTTGAAACTGACGCAGGTCGGAAATGACATCTACGCGCAGGTGACAGGCACGCACTATCCGTACAGCAAGAGCTATTCGCAGGTCGCATCCGGTCCGCTTTACGACAGCGGTCCCGACACGTACGGTTCGGCATATTACGAGAGTCTGGACTGGACTTCCGTCGGCGGCATGGTGCGCATGTCCCTCCACAACGTCGAATTGGAATTTATCGCGGATGATCTGACGTGCAACGTCACGTTCGTCGACATGGACGGCGAGACACTGGAGACGCAGACCGTCGCCTACGGCGCCGGCGCCTCGTTGCCTGCGGCTCCGGTCGTGCCCGGTTATGTCTTTTTCAAGTGGGACAAAGACGTCTCCGCCGTGAAACAGGACATGACCGTGTACCCGGTTTACCACCGTCTCTGCACCGTCAACTTCCTCAACAAGGACGAAACGGTGTACCGGTCTTTGTCCGGCATCGAGGAGGCCACGACGCTTCAGGCCGGGGACATTCCGGAAGGGCCGGAGGTCGAAGGGTGCGTTTTCCGCGAATGGTCGCCGGATCTCACCGCCGTCGCCGTTACGCCGGACGCGAACGGCGTGGTCGACGTGCGGCCGGTATACAATCTCCTCTGCACCGTCAACTTCCTGAACAAGGATGAAACGGTGTACAGGACTCTCTCCGGCGTCGAGGAGAACACGATGCTTCAGGCCGGAGACGTTCCGGAAGGCCCTGAGGTCGAGGGCTATGTTTTCAACGCGTGGTCGCCGGATCTCACCGCCGTCGCCGTCACGCCCGACACGAACGGCGTGGTCAACGTGACTCCCGTCTACCACCGCCTCTGCACCGTAGACTTCCTTGACAAGGACGGCGGCGTTTACCGGACTGTAACCGATGTGGAAGAGACGACGAAGATGTCAGCCGAGGACATTCCGGACGGTCCCGCCGTCACCGGTTTCGTTTTCAAACGCTGGACTCCGGATCTCACGGCCGTCGCGGTCGTTCCGGACGAAAACGGCGTCGTCTCGGTCACACCGGTCTACAACCGGCTCTGCACCGTGAAATTCCTCAACGAGGACGGTTCGGTTTACTGGACGGTCAGCGGCATGGAAGAGGGCGAAACAATGCCCGCCGAAAGCATTCCGGAGGGCCCGCAGGCCGAAGCGAAGTATTTCAACGGATGGTCGCCCGACTTCACAAAGACCGCGCTTGCGGCCGATGACGACGGCTTCGTTAAGGTCGAGCCGTTGTTCGTGCCCTACCATCATGTCGTTTTCAGAAAGGAATACGGCCCGATTCTCAAGGAGGAATACGTCCCCGACGGTCAGGACGCCACCGCGCCGGACGCCACGGTCTACAATCAGAACAGGCTCAAATTCATCGGCTGGGACCGCAGTTACACCAACGTCACTTCCGATCTTGAGGTCGTCGCCCGTTTCCTGATGGTCAAACCCGTGCCCGTCGAATCGGTTTATCCGATGGATACCGCGACGCAGGTCGTCCTCGCCGACACCAAGCTCAAGATGGTCGCCGGCGTCGGTTTGTCCGTGGCGTACCGTTACGGCGGCAACCCCGGCAAGTGTTGGTACACCAACGAGTGCAGTTCGCTCGAAGCTCCGCTCGCCGAGGGCGGAATACACGACGGCACCGGCATCTACGATTTCAAGAAGACGGACGACGCGATCACGTTCGAGTTCCGCGGCATCAACACCGTCGGCGGCACGTACAACGGTCTGGCCAGCGCGTTCAAGTGGCGACTCCGGCAGGAGGGCGACGATGTCGTCGGTGAGTTCGTCTGGTTCCACGGCGGCGGAAACGCCGACCGCTACATCGACATGGAATCGTGGGACAAAGTCGGGCTTTTGTACGACTTCGGCTTCCACATGAACAACGACAGCGACAACTATTCGGCGAAGATTCTGCAAATGTGGCTCTACATGGACATTTCGGGTCTGCCGACGCTCATGTACTTCAGGTAAAATCCGGAAGACCCGCGACAGTTTGATTTTTCTCCGGTTTTATTTCATAATTTCCACAACCAAGTCAACAATCAACAAAGACAACTCAATATGAAACTTGTTTCGATGAAAGGGTTTTTCGCAGGCGTCAGATGCGTCGCCGTTGCATTTGTCATAATGTTGTGCGCCGGGTCCGCATCGGCGGCGCTGAAGAGTCCCGAGACGAACCCTCCGACGGATTTCCGCGAAGGTTATACGGCCAGCGTCGTGCCGAAGGCGGGAAATTCAATTACGCTTTACGAAGATGCCAAGCTCTCCAAGGTCATCGGCGTCAAGGGAGACTTCTTCTTTCTGCATACGAACTTTTCTTTGCCGTATTTGGCGGAATGCGAGTGGTCGAACATTGACGGCGTCGAGACGAATGACGGCCTCTTCCACTACCACTATGAAAAGACGGACACGGAAGAATACGCGCTCTGCCAGTTTCAGGGCCGTTTCCGCGGTTCATATCTTTTCGAGACCACGTTGAAGCTCTTTCAGGACGGCCCCGCAATCAAGGCACAGGTCGTCGGTACATCGTATCCTTGGTCTTCCAAGTATGGCAGCAATCAGGAGGCCTTGACGTTCCAAAACACCTACTTCGAGGATCTCGATGCGATAACCGGGTCCAGCGGCGGCATGACGCGCTTCTGCCTCAGCAACGTCTCGCTGATATTCGCGGAAGGCGGGGCCACCATCAATGTCACTTTCACCGATCTGAATGACAATGTTCTTTCCGAGCAGCAGGTGGGATACGGCGATGCGGCGACGCCGCCGGATGCGGCTCTGGTTCCGCAACGCGAGGGTTATGTTTTTGTCGGCTGGGACGGCGATTACTCCGTTATCCAGAAGGATGCCGTCTTCAAGCCCGTCTATCACAAGCTCTGCACCGTCCGTTTCCTGTATCCCGACGACACGCAGATCGGCGAGAGCCAGATCGTGGAGGAAACCAAATCGGCGACTTCGCCCGATATGACCGGCTTGACGTTCGACGGCAAGCCGTTCTACAAATGGCTCGGCGATTTTTCGGCCATTGCGGATGACACCGACTTCTACGGCTACTTCCGTTTCGTCCCGCAGTGGACGACCGGTTCGTACGAGCGTACCGAATGGGAGCCGGCGGCCGACAACCTTCTGGCGGACGCCACGATGTCGAATGATTCCATCTCCTACTACACCGAGGCCGGCAGGACTTCAAGCGGAAACGCCGCCGATCTGTGCAACGGCGCCGTGCCGCAGGCCAACACCTCCTACGCGGGCGTTGTCGGCGTCAAAGGCGGCAGCGTCGAGTGGACGTTCTCCGACAAGGTCTACATCTCGGCACTCAACGTCTTCACTTCGTGGGGCGACGGCGGCCGCGACGGCATCGCGATCGCGCAGGTGCTCTACAAAACCGCGGCGGACGGCGAGTGGATCGAAGTCGCCGGCCCCATCGACGGAAACGCCGTTTCCTACGGTGTTGGCGACAACGCCTCCGCGAGCGCGCTTTACGCCACGCTCGCGAATAACACCGATCACGATTCGTTCTTTATCAACGGCGCTGTCGAACTCAAGGTGGTTTTCGCTCCCGAAGCGCAGCAGGACAACAAAGGCTCGGGATATGTCGAAATCGAAGCCGTGGGAAAGACCGAGTCGCAGCTCTCCGGCGGTGCCGTCGTGACCTTCCTCGACTGGGACGGAAGCGAACTCAAGAGCGGAAAGGTCGGCTTCCACGAGGCCGCCGTTCCTCCGGAAGATCCGGTCCGCGAAGGTTACAAGTTCCTCGGTTGGGATCGTGATTTCTCCGACATCACGATCGCGATCACCGTGAACGCCCTTTACCACAAATGGTGCTCCGTGACGTTCAAAGACGCCGACGGCACGGTGCTCGACGCCCAGACCGTCGAAGAGACATTCGCCGCGACGGCTCCAGACATGACCGGCCGGACCTACGGCGGCGATCCGTTCCTCTGCTGGGACGGCGATCCGTCCGTCATTTCGGATGACGTGGTCTACACCGCCATCTACGGCGTGTTGCCCGCCTACGTCGACGAAGTCATCGCGACCGGGCTCGTTCCTGACGGTGCGCTTATCTGGGCCGGCGGAGCGACCGGCGTCTGGGATTTGACCTCGCGCAAGTGGGCGACGGCTTCCGGAATGCTCACGACGTGGACCGACGGCTCCGTCGCGGTGCTTCCGGTCGCCGCGCGCATCGAGCTCGACGGCGCGCGTTCCGTGTCCGGCATCCAGATCCACGACGACAATGTCGTCCTCGAGGGCGGCGCCGTCAATCTGACCGCCCCCGCGAAAGTCGTTCATGTCGGCGGCGGCGCGCTCCGCTTCGAAAACGACGTCACGGGCAACGCCGGCATCACCGTTGAGAACTCCGCTTCGGCGGCCAAATTCATGCCGCTCGGTGAGGAAAACGCCGTGCTGCTCTTCAGCGACACATCTCTGTCCGACATCGACACCTCCGTCATCAAGGCGGTGCTCCACACCAGCCGCAGCGGCGCGGCCGAGAAGATATTCGTTCCGGGCGTCATCGCCGACGGCCTCGGCCAGACGGGCATCCACTACTTCAAGAGCGGCGATGGATGGATGTCGTTCGAGTGCCGCGCGATTCAGGGCGATTGGTACAACAATCCCTACATCGCCAAGGTCGTGCTCAAGCAGGTCGGCGCCGACATCTACGGCTACGTCGAGAAGGCCGAGGCGCTCGAAAGCATCAGCAACTCTTCGAGCATCGAGGTTACCGGAGGAGCACATCGCGTGATCGAGATTTCGACCGCGGCGCTCGAACCCGTCTCCGGCGCGGCGACGCACCGCATGGCGGTCGAGTACATTATCCTCACGGACCGCGATCCGATGTGGAACGCCGCGACGGAAATCGCCGGCGACTACCAGGCCACGGGGCCGATCGCGATCAAGTCCGGCGTGCTGAAGGTCGTGAACGAGGGCACCGTGTTCGGCGGACACTGCGACGGCGGCGTCGGTCAGACTTCGCCGATCCTGATCTCGGATCCCGCCGTGTTCATGTTCGATTCTTCGGCCGAACAGTTCTTCGCCACGACCATCAACGGCACGAGCACGGGCAACGGCTATCTCGACACGCACAAGGACGCCAGTCTGAACGGACGTTTCGTGATCGGCCCGAACGCGCAGACCGTGACGTTCAACTGCAGCAGCGAGGGCATGCACCGTTTCTACAGCCCCGTTGATGTTTACGGCACGGTTACGATCTCGAAGGGGACGTATCACATCTTCTACAACAACGTCTACGGCATCTTCGTCCGTGACGGCGGCGTGCTGAACATGAATTCGTTCCTCGGCGGATACGGTCTCCGCAATGCGAAGGTGACCTGCGACAAGGGCGGCGTGATCAATTTCACGGACGTCTGGTCCACGGGTTCCGGCGGCGCCAACGAACCCCTGACGCTCGACGGCGGCACGGCGCACATGACCAAGGATTACGACTCGCAGGCCGGCGCCGACATCAAGCAGACGGCGCTCATTCTCAAGAACGGCGCGCTGATCGACGGCGTGATGATGACCTGGGGCCGCGGCGACAACACGCTGACGGTTTCCGGCGAAGAGCCGTCGAGCGTCGAACTGCAGAAGATCCGCTTCGGTCAGAACGGGAACGCTGACTCCACGAAGATGGTCGAGACGATCGTCGTCGACGACGTGACGGATGACGAAGAGGCGGATCTGACGGTGACGTCGGAGTTCTACCTCAACGGCTCCCTTTCGTGGTCGCTCGCCAAGGCGACCAACCTCGGCTTCGTGAAGGACGGCGCCGGCACGCTGCTTCTGACCG
>JAZUJQ010000218.1:0-6899 GCA_045642845.1 Kiritimatiellia bacterium | reverse complement strand
CGCGGATCCGCGCGGCGCGCGGCGCCGGCCTGGCCCGCGGTCGCCGGAGCGGCCGCTCCCTGCGGCAGAATCGTCAGACGCAGATACTCCGGCGCGGGATCGTATCCGACTCCGGCGCGTTTCGGCGTGACGGCCCATTCGAGCGCCGCGTCGACGTTTTCTTTTTTCCAGCGCAGACCTTCGACCTCGTGCACGGTTTTCGTGGGATCGGTCTTGCGCTCGAATTTTTCGCCTGCGGCGCCGAAAACCGCCGCGAGTTCATCGGCCGCGCGTTTCACCGTGCCGGCGAATTCTTCCGCGCCGCCGGTCATGCGGCCCATGTCACCGCGGTTGTAAAGCGAAATGCGCAGACCCGTCACGCGCCCGCCGTCGAGCATCACGATCATTTCGCCCGGCTTCAGTCCGCCGAGCGTGATCCCGTGGTCGGCGAAGCGCATCTGTTTGTCTTTGACGACCCAGGCGAAGCGTTCGCCGCGGAACTGTTCGAGCTGCGACGTCGGCGTCGAGAATATCGAGCCGTCGCCCACCAACCGGGAAAGATCTCCGGCGGCGAACGCCGCGAAAGGCAGCAGAACTGAAAAAACGGCGGTTGCGGTCGTGTGTTTCATGGAGCGCGTTCCTTGATGAAGAGCAGAGTACGCCGTGCATTCTAACCGATTTTCCGGCCCGTGTGCGTGCGATTTGCGTCCTGAACGCCCGGGCGCGCGAAAATTTCCGGAAGATGCGGTTCGCGTTCTTCGCTTTGCATTTCGCGCAGGCCGCGCATGTGTCGGTGTGGTGAACTTTGGCTCCGAACGCATTGTACAACCTTCTCCGACTCGGAAAATTGCATCCGTTGTTGATGAAAGACATGTGGCGGTAGCGGGCGAAGGAATGGTGGAATTCGCCCGGTCAGCGCAACGAGCGCGGCATGAGAAATATGAAGAACGGCACGAAGAGCGAGGTGGCGGTTGACGGACTTTGTCGGTCCGTCCGCAAGGTCATCGAGGAAGGCCGCAAGGTCGTCCCGATCGGACGGTATTCGCATCCGGAGCAGGATCGGGGACGGGTGGTTCGTTCGGAATGGCATCGACAATTCAGTTCGTCGTTGCCGAAAGCGGGAGTGTCAAGGAAGCAATAGCCAAATCGGCTATGGGGTATTGCCCTTGTCCCGTGAAGAAATGCGCAAACCCCGAGTTGATAAAGATCGTCGTGCTGCCGCATGCCACGTCGGCGGATATGTTTACAGTCAAGCACGGAACGACATGCCGGAAAATACCGGAAGCCCAAATAGCGGCGTTTCTAGGCCATGCGTATGACGGCGTTGTGCTTCAGAAAGACAGCGAATATTACGTGTGGCAGGTTGAACGCGCAAATGCGTTGCCGCCCGGTTGAAAGCACTGAATCCGCGGATGTCCCGATAAAAGACCGTGCGCTTGAGTTCATGCAAGTGTTTCGCGTTTTTTTTTTTCGGGCGGGGACCGATTTTAGACGCGCCGTGTCTAAAATTCCGCAATTTCAAAAATTTTACAATCGTGCGTAAGATTTGAGTTTTTCCGATGAATGGGGTAGACTCGGCAGACATGACACGGCTTATAAAACTCGGTAACGTCAGCATAGGAGGAGGAGCTCCGGTGTCCCTCCAGACCATGGCGAACTGCGACACGCGCGACGCGGCCGCTTCCATCGCCATGGCGCGTGAATGTTTCGACGCCGGGGCCGACATCGTGCGCTTCGCCGTGCCGGACATGGCCGCGGCGAAAGCGCTTTCCGGGATAAAGCGCGGGGTGGGTGACGGTGCGTTGGTCGCGGACATCCATTTCGATTACAGGCTCGCGCTCGCCGCGCTTGAAAGCGGCGTCGACGGGTTGCGCATAAACCCCGGCAACATCGGCGACCGTGCGAACGTGCTTTGCGTCGCGAAGGCCGCCGCCGAGCGCGGGGTTCCGATCCGCATAGGCGTGAACGCCGGATCGATAGACAAGGACAAACTCGCCAAATTCGGCGGGGCGACGCCCGAAGCGTTGGTCGAGAGCGCGCTTGACGAAATCCACCGTCTCGAGGACACCGGTTTTTCCGCGATAAAAGTTTCCGTGAAGGCCTCGGACGTGAAGCGCACGCTGGCGGCCTACCGTTTGCTTTCGACCAAGACCGACTGCCCGCTCCATCTGGGGCTCACGGAGGCCGGGACGATGCTGCGCGGCACCGTGTCGTCGTCAGTCGCGATGGGCATTCTGCTTTCCGAAGGCATAGGCGACACGATCCGCGTTTCGCTCACCGACACGCCTCTCAACGAGGTGCGCGTCGGTCTGGCGATCCTGCGGTCGCTCGGGCTTCGCGCGCCGGGTCCGGAAGTGACGTCGTGCCCGACGTGCGGGCGGACGATGTGCGACCTCATCGGAACCGCGCGCAGCGTTGAATCCGCGCTGGAGAAGCTCTACCGCGCCGAACCCGGACTGCCGCGTCCGCACGTGGCGGTGATGGGGTGCGTCGTGAACGGTCCCGGAGAGGCGCGCGACGCGGACATCGCGCTCGTGGGAGGCAGGGATTCCTTTTATCTGTACGTGAAAGGCGAGCGCAAGGCGCAGTTTCCCCAGGCCGAGGCGGTCGACCGTCTCGTGGAAGCCGTGAAAGGGTTCGCGAAATGACGACGGAGGACGGAAAAACGCCGTGCTCCGTGACAAGCGGATTCCGGAATTTCGTCGAAAACGCGCTTCCGACCGGTTCCGCGAACGCGCACCGCGTCGAACGGATAGCCCGGGCGATCCGGCGTCTGCACGCGCTCGATGATTTCGCGGGACTTGCCGCGGCGTACTGGACGTGCTGGGTTCTGCGCTTCGGGTTCGACGTCGATCCGTTCAAAATCGTTTTCAAAAAGGTGTTCGTCGACGCCGCGCTTCCCATCGCGGACGTGTCCCGTTACGCCGTGATTTACGCCGCGTGGTCGCCGGTTTATCTGGCGATCGGGTTCGCGTTCCTGTTCGTGGCGTATTCGCTGGCCGGAATGTACGACGGGTCGCACCGCATGATCCGCACGCCGGTTCTGTGGAATTACGTGGTCTGCAACTTCGTGCTGCTCGTGAGCGTGTCGGCGCTGGCGTATTTCACGCGTGAAACATGGCACATGCGCGGCTTCATTCCCGGCGTGATTCTGCTCAACATTCCGATTTCGTACGTTTTCCGGCGCATCACCAACGCGTTGATCAAGCGCGAGCGTCGTTTGAAGGGCGGGTATCTTTTCCCGGGTCTGCTCGTCGGATCCGGAGCGCTCGCGGAGTCGTTCGCCGAAATGGCGGCCCGGCGTCAGCTCAAAGGGTACGGCGTCGTGGACCGCGCGGAAATCCCCGATCCGCCCGAACTCGCCGTGCGCACCATCGATCCCGCGCTGATGTCCAAATGCGCTCCGCTCATCGTGATCGCGCCCGGACGGGACGACGTTTTTTTCTCCGAAATGCTCAAGGCCGCGCTCCGGACCAATTCCGGGATGGTGTTCCATTCCGAACGTTTTCTCACGCTGCACAATCCGTTCACGTACGGCGACACGCTGCGCGGCGTCCCGCTCGTGCATTTCCCGATGCTCGCGTATCACGCGGACGACGGCTGGCTGCATTCGTTCGTGAACCGTTTTCTCGCATTGCTCGGAATAATCGTTCTTTCGCCCGTTTTTCTCGCCGTCGCCGCCGCGATCAAGGCGGATTCTCCCGGTCCGGTGTTTTTCGTCCAGAAGCGGTACGGAAAGGGCAACCGCGGTTTCAACATGTACAAGTTCCGCACGATGTGCGTCGACGCCGAGGCGAAGCTGGCGGCGTTGCGCAGCCGGAACGAGACCGACGGCGCGCTGTTCAAAATGCGCGACGATCCCCGCATCACCCGCGTCGGAAAATTTCTGCGCGCCACCAGTCTCGACGAGCTGCCGCAGTTTTTCAACATTCTGTTCGGCGACATGAACATCGTGGGACCGCGGCCGCTTCCGTGCGCCGACGTCGAGCCGTATCTCGATTCGTGGCAGGGTCTGCGTCACGCCGTCAAGCCGGGGCTCACGTGCATCTGGCAGGTCGCCGGACGCAGCGACATAGGGTTCGACAGCATGTCGTTTCTCGATCTATGGTACGCCTGCAACCGCACGTGGGTGCTCGACCTCCGGATCATGCTGCGGACCGTGTGGACGGTGCTTTTCGGACACGGCGCGTACTGAGCCGAAAATGTTTCCCGTCCGTTTCCGCGCCGTTTGCATCGCCGCGTCCGCGGCGGGCGCGGCGTTTATGTGCGGGTGCGTTTCCCAGCCGATGTGGCCCGAGTCGTATCCGGATGGCGTGGAGGCGGTGGTGAAGAGCTCCTCTTCCCTGCGGGCGGTTTTCGTTCCGGCGTGGGACGGGCGTCTGCTGGCTTTCGGTCCGTGCGACGGGCGGAATCTGCTGTGGAATCCTATTCATCTCGATGCCGCGGAGTCCGGTTTTCCGGGACCTGGCGGCGAACTGACGTGCGTCACGGTCAAGGACGGCGAAGGGCGGTTCGATCCGTTCGATCCCGGCCTTGCGGTGCGCGCGACCGGCGTCCGGTACGAAACGCTCGCGGATTTCGGACGTGCGCTGAGCATGCTGTCGCCGCGCGGGTCCGTGCCGTCCGAAGTCCGCGTCGGACGCAACGCCGTGCTTGCCGGGAACAGTTTGCTGATCGACGAAACGGTGTACGCGCCCGACGGGTGTCCGCCGCCCCGGAGCGCTTCGGTCCTGTTCCTGCGCGACACTTCACGCATCGAGGTGCGGCTGCGCCAGGGCGCCGGTTTCGACGGTCTGGGGAATCTGAAAGGGCGGTGGACGCGCGACGGCGATGCGCTGGACATCCGTCTTTTCGATCCGCCGGAGGGCGCTCGACTCGATTTCGACGCCGAGACCATCGCCGCCTGCTATCCGGAAGGCCGGCTGTTTGTTTCGGTTTCGCCGGCCGACGGCGGAACGGCGTCGGTCGTTTTCGGCGGCGCGGAAGAACGCGGCGGCGGCCGCACGCGTTGCGTCGCGTTCGTTTTCCCGGTTTCGGGATCGGGGGAAAAACGGCTTTCCCTTGGCTTCGAGCCGCGCGAAATCAACGCGCCTCCGGAAGACGACCTGCTCTTTTGACGTTTCCGGTCTCGGGACGGTTCACGATTTCCGCGGCGATGCGTAAATCACGCCGCACGACGTGAGCAGACCGCCGAGCATCATCGCGGGCGTGAGCCGTTCTCCGAGAATCAGCGCGGCGAAAATCACGCCGGCGAGCGGCATGAAATAAAGTCCGATCGTGGTTTTGACCGTGCCCAGTTCACGGCACGCGACGTTCCACAGGATGAAGCAGAGCGCCGAGGCGAACAGTCCGAGAAAGCCGAGATTGAGCCAGTTGACCGCCGAAGCGAAGCGCTCGGCGTTGGCGGCGGGGTCGAGCGTGACGGCGAACGATCCGTCGAGCGCCGCTTTCCCGGCGCCGGTCATGCCGAAAAGCGCGACCGGGATCATCATCAGCACGGCGCGCGCGAAAACTTTTTTCATCACGAAAATCTGCGGATACCCTTTCGCGTTCACCTTGTCCATCAGGATGGAGTAACCGCCCCAGCTGCACATCGCGGCGACGGCCATCGCGTCGCCCAACGGGTGCATTCCGAAATCTTTCACGCCGCTGAAACTCACGAGCGCAACGCCGCCGATGGCGATCGCGCTGCCGATCAGAAAACGCGGCGAAAACGCACCGTCGCCGAGGATGATCCTGGCCAACGCGGCGGTCACCACCGGGGCGAACGCGACCAGCAGCACCACGTTGCTCGCGTTGGTGTAGTGGATCGCGCTGTTTTCGAGGAACTGATAGACGAACACTCCGCACGCGGCCATGCCGGTGAAGCGTTTCCCGTCGCCGCGTTCAACGGGAATGCCGCCCTGTCCGCGCGCGGCGCACAGCGCGGACAGCGCGATCCACGCCATCGTGAACCGTATGATCTGTATCTCGAGCGCCGAAAACGCGGAGAGCAGCGAACGCGTGTTGACGAACGTGACGCTCCAAACGAGAATCGTGAACGCCGCGGCCGCGATGCCGCCCGCTTTCGCAGCGTTTATTTTTGAGCCCATGCTCCGGCGTCGTCCTGAAGCCAGATCCCGGCCGGAACGATTTCGCGGATTTTTTCGGCGCGGCGCTTCTGCACGGATTCAAGCGAGACGTTGTTCTTTTTGGCGATGTCCGCGAAACGTTCAAGCCGTTTCGCGTTCTCTTTGGCGACCAGCAGCTTATCGTCGTCCGTGGCGCCGTCGCGCGCTTCGAGCAACGCGCGGTTGGTGACGCCGACGACATGGCGGTCCATGGCTTCCTTGACGGCTTTGAAGTCGCCTTTTGCGGGTTGCGTCGCGGCCGAGTTTTCGTCAGAAAACGCCTGATCGAGCGCTTTGTCGACTTTGAGATTCACGTCCATCGTGATGTGGATGGGCTTGATTTCGCTTTCGGTCTTGACCGAAATGCAACCGGCGCACACGGCGGCGCAGAAAACGGCGGCGAGATATTTCATGAGTGCTCCTTTGTTCGTGCGGATGAGTCTAGCAAATTGTTCCGCCGCCGAGAACCGTCTCCCCGCGGTAAAGCACGGCGGACTGTCCCGGGGCGGGCGCGAAGAACCCGTGGGGCGAAGTCAGGCGGAATCTCCCGCCCGGAAGAATTTCCGCAACGCAGCCCTCCGCGGGTTCGCCGACGGAACGGATTTTGGCGGAGCACGGGATTTCGTCGCCGGCGGCGGGCGGGTCGATCGACGTCCATGCGCAGTCGGATGCGGAGATTTCCGTTCTGGTCACTTCGGCCTTCGGACCGACCGTCACGGTGTTCGACGCGACGTCGACGGCGATCGCGTACAGCGGATCTCCGGTGCCTGAGATGCCGAGCCCTTTGCGCTGTCCGAGCGTGATTCGGCG
>JAZUJQ010000217.1:0-3529 GCA_045642845.1 Kiritimatiellia bacterium | reverse complement strand
ACGAGCCGTACATGCTCGCGACGAACCTCTGCGACGCCGGCGTGGTGGTGCTCGTCGACAAAGACCGCGTCAAATCCGGGCGTTACGCGATCCGCCATTTCGGGAGCGACATCCTGTTGCTCGACGACGGCTTCCAGTACCAGAGACTGCGCCACCGCATGGACATCGTGCTCGTCGACCGCACGAATCCGTTCGGCAACGGCCACGTGCTGCCGCGCGGCATTCTGCGCGAGCCGGCGCGCAACATCGCCCGAGCGCGGTTCATCTGCATCACCAAGGCGCGCGGCGGCGACACGTCCGAGCTGCGCCGCCGCATCCGCGAGTTGAACCCCACCGCCGGATTGATCGAGTGCAATCACGACCCGACGGAACTGAAGGGCGCGTTCAACCGCGAAGACAAGCACCGTCTCGACGAACTCAAAGGCATGAAAATCGTGGCGGTGTCTGGAATCGCCGCGCCGCTGTCGTTCGAAAATTCGCTCGAAAAACTCGGGGCGACCATTCTTTCGCGCCGCCATTTCGCCGACCACCACCGCTATTCGCAGCAGGAGGTCATAGACATCGTCAACGAGGCCGTCGAACTCGGCGCGGACGCCGTGATCACGACCGAAAAGGACGCGGTCCGCATGGTCCGCGTCGACCATTGCGACATACCCGTGTGGTTCCTGCGCATCGAAATGCGCTTTCTCGGCGGCGAGGACGAGTTCCGCCGTTGCATCAACGAAATAACTTTCAAGGAATGACCGCTTCCGTCAAAGACACGTTCAACCAGAAGAATCCGAATTTCGACAACAGTCTCAGACCGTCGAAGTTCACGGATTTCGTCGGTCAGGGAATTGTCCGCGACCGTCTGCTGCTCGCCGTCGAGGCGGCCAGACAGCGCGGCGAACCGCTGGATCACGTGCTGCTGTCCGGGCCTCCGGGACTGGGCAAAACCACGTTGTGCTACATTCTCGCCGAAGAGATGGGCGTGAAGGTCCACGCCACGTCGGGCCCGGTCATCGAAAAGGCTTCCGATCTGGCCGGAATGCTCACGTCCCTTTCGCGCGGCGACATCCTGTTCATCGACGAAATCCACCGCATGCAGCGCTCGGTCGAGGAATATCTCTACGCGGCGATGGAGGATTTCGTGATCGACATCATGATCGATCAGGGCCCGAACGCGCGTTCGGTGCGGCTCGAACTTCCGCGTTTCACGCTCGTCGGCGCCACGACCCGGAGGGGCCTGCTTTCGGCGCCGTTGCTTTCGCGTTTTTCGATAAGCGCCAGGCTCGATTACTACCAGGACGAAGAGCTCGCCAAAATCGTCGCGCGTTCGGCGAAGATTCTCGACGTCGGCATCGAGCCGAAAGGCGCTCTTGAAATCGCGCGCCGCGCCCGCGGCACCGCGCGCATCGCGAACAACCTGCTCCGGCGCGTGCGCGACTACGCGCAGGTGCGGGCGGACAACGTCATTTCAGAGGACGTCGCAGACGCCGCGCTCGGACTGCTCGGCATAGACAGGACCGGGCTCGACGAAATGGACAAGCGCATACTTTCGTGCATTTGCGAAAAGTTCGGCGGCGGCCCCGTCGGTCTCGGCACGATCGCCGTCTCGATCGGCGAAGAGCGCGACACCATCGAAGACGTCTACGAACCGTATCTCATTCAGCAGGGACTGCTCGCCCGCACGCCGCGCGGCCGCGAGGCCACGCAGAAAGCGTTTGAAACGCTCGGCGTGGGCTACAATTCTCCGTTGGGAATCTGAAGTCGATGGAAAAGTTTTCGGCAATGTTCCGTCCGGTCTTTCTCCTTGCGTCGATCGCGGTAGTTTTCGCGGCCGGGTGCGCGTCCGGTCCGTCGGAGAAGTCCGTCGACGCCGCGCCGTCGGACGTCGTCGCCGTCGCCGCGACGAACGTCATCGCGGTTCCGCCGCCGGTCGCGCCGGAACCCGTTCCGCCCGTCGCCGCGCCGGAGCCGGTTCCGGCGCCGAAGCCCAAACCGTGGACGATCCAGTACGAAGCGGGTCATCAGCTCGCGAAGTTCGACGGCATCAACGTGTATCTCGGCAAGCCGGCGGAATCGAACTGGAAAAGCCGCAAGGCGTTTCCGTCGGCGGTCGACAAAAAGACCACGGTTTCTCCGCTCGTGAGCGGACGCTCGGCGCCGCTTGCGACCGCGCGTCCCATGCGCATCTGTCTCGATCCGGGGCACGGCGGAGTCGATTCCGGAGCGCTTTCGAAAGACGCCGCCACGGCGGAGCGGGACGTCACGCTGGACATCGCGATGCGCGTGAAACGGCTGCTTGAAAAAGACGGCTCGTTCGTCGTGATGCTCACGCGCGGCGACAACAAAACCGACCAGTTGCTGCCGCAGCGCCCGTCCAAGGCGAAGAATTTCAACGCGGATGCGTTCATAAGCATCCATCTCAACGCGAACGCCTCGTCCGTCCCGCACGGAATCGAGACGTATCTGTGTCCGGCTTACGGCACCGAGTCGACGGGGTACGCGAAAAAGAAGGCCAGCGCGGAGTCGAAACTGATTTATCCCGGCAACGCGCACGACGGCGGCAACATGCAGCTGGCGTTCTGCATACAGCGCCGTTTGATCCGCGAAACGAAGAAAGAGGACCGCGGCGTGAAACGCGCCAGATTCGTCGTGCTGCGCGAAGCCGAAATGCCGGCGGCGCTGGTCGAATGCGGTTTCATTTCCAACGCCTCCGATCTGGCGTATCTGCGCAGCGAATCGGGGCGCGACAAAATCGCGCGCGGCATCTACGACGGCATCTGCGATTTCTGTTTCGGCACCATCGCCCCCGGACTGCCCGCGCGCTCGTCCGTCATCGCCGCCGGGCCGGCGCCGCATGCTCCTTCCGCCGGCGCACCGGCGCAGACTCCGGCCGCCGCGCCGGCGCAGACGGGTCCGGTCGAATTCGTGCCGTCCGCGGAACGCATCGTCGCTCCGTCGTTCATCGAAGGCGCCGTTCCGGTTTCGTCGCCCGGCGTGCGCGACGCCGCGCTGCGGGCCGCCGGACTTGTCCCTTGATTTTCCAGTTGCTATACTCCGCCGCATGAATTCACAGGCAAAATCGAAATCTTCCGGACTTTCTTTCGAGGAGGCGGTTTCGCGTCTCGAGGAGATAGTAGCGCAGATGGAGTCCGGCACCAAGGATCTGGATTCG
The DNA here is from genome assembly GCA_045642845.1 of Kiritimatiellia bacterium. GTDB lineage: Bacteria > Verrucomicrobiota > Kiritimatiellia > RFP12 > UBA3636 > JAZUJQ01. The sequence goes on along the minus strand of JAZUJQ010000217.1, from coordinate 369 downwards.
ATGGTCAGGCTTTTCGAGGAGGGCAGGAAGCTTTCCGAACTGTGCAACGCGCGTCTCGCGGCCATCGAGCGCAAGGTCGAAACGTTGTCGAAACAGGCGGACGGTTCCGTCAAGGCCGAACCGTTCTCCGAAGAATTCTGAATGGCGCCATGAGCAAAAACAAGAAGAAGACTTTCGCTAAGGTCAAGATCAACACGAACATCGCCAGACCCGCGCGCCGCGGCGGGCTTGGCAAAGGTCTGGACGCGCTTCTCGGGCCTTCGGCGCCGGCGGTGTCGCAGGAAACGGCGTCCGTCGTCGCGCCCGTTCAGAGCGCGGCGCCCGCGGCGGAACCGGTGCCCGCCGATGCGGCTCCAGTCGCTGCGCCGG
>JAZUJQ010000216.1:0-2217 GCA_045642845.1 Kiritimatiellia bacterium | reverse complement strand
CCGCTTGGCCCCCGACTTCGAAGTCCTTGACCGCATCGCCGGACTCAAACGCCGCCGCGGCGCGGTGATTCTGGCGCACAATTACTGCGCCGCCGAAGTGCAGGATCTGGCCGATTTCACGGGCGATTCGCTCCAGCTTTCGATCGAGGCGCGCCGCATGAAGGCGGGGACGATGGTCTTCTGCGGCGTGCGTTTCATGGCGGAAACCGCGAAAATACTTTCGCCGGATTCGCTCGTGCTGCTGCCCGTTCCGGACGCCGGGTGCCCGATGGCCGACATGGCGCCGGCCGCCGCCGTGGCGGAGTACAGACGCCTCCACCCGGACCACATCCTCGTGGCCTACGTGAATTCGACGGCCGAGACGAAGGCGCAGGTCGACGTGTGCGTGACTTCCGCAAACGCCGCCAGAATCGTGTCCGCGCTGCCCGCCGACAGGCCGATCATGTTCCTGCCGGACCGCAACCTCGGCGCCAACGTCGCCAAAGCGCTCGGGCGCGACATCGAGCTGTGGCCGGGCTTCTGCCCGATCCACGACCGCGTCCCCGTCGGTGACGTCGGCGCGGCGCGCGCGGCGCATCCCGGCGCGCTGTTCATGTGCCACCCGGAATGCAGACCTGAAGTGTGCGCGCTGGCGGGCGCCGCGCTTGCGACGGGCGGCATGCTGCGGTACGCCCGTGAAAACACAGGGCGCGAGTTCATCGTCGGCACCGAGAGCGGCATTCTGCACCGCATGCGCGCGGTTTCTCCGGACAAGGTTTTCCACACGCTCGCGGCGCCGCCGGTCTGCGCCGACATGAAGAAGATTTCGGTCGACGACGTGCTGCGCGCGCTTGAATCGCTCGACGCGCCGAACCCTGGGGCGGGCTTCGCCGTGGAACTCGACCCCGGCGTCATCGAACGCGCGCGCAGGCCGATCGAGCGCATGCTCGAACTTTCCGGGAACTGAGGAGGCCGGCGGCGATGGCGGAACTGCTTGACAAAGTCGCGCTGGTCACGGGCGGAGCGAAACGCATCGGGCGCGGCATCGCGCTCGCGCTTGCGAAAGACGGCTGCGACATAGTTCTTCATTACCGCGATTCCCGCACCGAGGCGGATGCTCTCGCGCGCGAAATCCGCGCCGCGGGGCGTCAGGCGTGGTGCGTCGGCGGCGATTTCGCCGACTCCGGCGCGGCCGGAAAGGTCATGCGCACCGCGTGGGACGCGGCCGGGTGGGTGGACATCCTCGTGAACAACGCGTCGGAGTATTCCCATGCGACGGCGGACGACGCCGGCACGGAGGACGTCGAGCGGCTTTTCCGCGTCAATCTTTTCGCTCCGATGGAACTTGCGCGCACGATGCGCGCCTTGGCCGCGGAGTGCGAAATCCTTCCGGCGGACTACACGGGCTGCATCGTGAACATCGTCGACCGCGCGATCGCCAAGCCGAGCGAGACGGGTTCGCCGTACTGGCTCTCCAAGCGCGCGCTGGCCGATTTCACGCGTTCCTCCGCGCTCGCGTTCGCGCCGGGCTTCCGCGTCAACGCCGTCGCTCCCGGACCGGTCATGCCGCCCGAGGACATCGAGCTCACGGAACCCGCCGGCGCGCTGCCGCTCTGCCGCAAGCCGAGCGTCGGCGATATCGCGGATGGCGTGCTGGCGCTGGCGCGCGCGCGGTCCGTGACCGGGCAGATTCTTTACGTGGACGGCGGGCAGCATCTGCTGTGATGCGGAAATGACGCGGCTCGTGCTCGATTCCTGCGCCTCGACGAACGACGAAGCGCGCCGTCTGGCCGAAGAGGGCGCCGAGGCGTTTTCGTACGTGATCGCCGGAACGCAGACCGCCGGACGCGGCCGCGCCGGGCACGGGTGGACGTCGAACTCCGGCGCCGGACTTTATCTTTCTGTCGTGCTGAGGCCCGATCTGCCGCTCGAAAAACTTCCTCTCTGCACGCTCGCCGCCGGAATCGCCGTCGCGGAGACCGTCGCCGAAACGTGCGGCGGAACCGGTCTGAAATGGCCGAACGACGTGCTTGTGCACGGGCGCAAAGCGGCCGGAATTCTCTGCGAAAGCGCCGGAACCGGCGCCGACGGACGTCCGTGCGTCATCGCCGGCATAGGGCTCAACGTGAACGCGAAACGCTCCGATCTGCCGGAGCGCGCGATTTTCCCGGCGACGTCGCTTTCGATCGAAACCGGCAGGCTGTTTTCGAACAACGCGTTGGCGGGAGCGATCGTCGG
>JAZUJQ010000215.1:0-5472 GCA_045642845.1 Kiritimatiellia bacterium | reverse complement strand
CTTTCGAACACGGCGTGCTTTTTCGCCATGAACGGACGCATTCCGTCGATGGCGGCGTACACTCCGGATTTCGCCGGGTATGTCGCGTGCATGGCGGCTGGCATTCCGTATTACATCCGTTCGGTCGCCGCGACTTTTGTTTTCGATGCGGCTATCAAGCTGGCTGTCAAACGCGCGTCCGCCGGAATCAAGGCCGTTTTCCCGGCGTATGCGTGACGCTTCAGCCGCGGCGTCTTACCGGGAAGAACAGTTTGTTTCCGCCGGTGGCGGGATCCGTGAAATCGCAGACGGCGCCGGTGAGTTCGAGTTTCATCCCGGGGATTGTTTCGGCGAGCGTTTTTGAAAACGTTTCCGAGTATGTTTCAATCGCAACGTCTACGGCCAGATACATTCTGGCCGGCATCGTCCATTTGCTCCATCCGGGAGGCGCGACGGCGGTGTTTCCGGTTTCCACGCCGGCGAGATAAAGTCCCCGGGAGAACCCGTCCGTCCACGGCTTGAACGACATGGTTTCATCGCTCATCGCGCCCCAGAACCCGACGTACGTTCCGTCGGCGTTTTTCATTCCGAGTGCCGCGATTTCGGCGAAACCCGCGTTCGTCCGTTTCCACAACTCGGCGACGATGTTGCGTTCCTTCGTGCAAAGACCCTGTTTTCCGATGACGGAAATTTCGGGCAGATCTACGATTTCCGCAGTCATGATTCCAGCGCCTTTTCCGCGGCGTCGCGGCCGGCGCGGATGGCGTCTTTCGCGCGTGAGAAATCGAGCGTGGCGATGTCGCCCACAGCGGGTTCGATGAGAACGTCAGGCGGCGTGCGGCGCAGTTCTTCCGACGCAAGGCGCGCCTCGCCGATGCGCAGGGATTTGACGATGACTTCGATGATGTTCGGGTTGCCGGCGGATCCGCTTTCCGAAATCGCGACACGCGCCTGGAGTTTTTCGATGATTCCGTCGATCGCGCGTCCGGTCGCGGATGATCCCGCGCGGCGCGTCCGGTACGGACACGGCTCTATGCCGTCTATGTTCACGGCGATCACGCGTTCGGCGCCGAGACGGCGCGCCGTCGCCACTGGCACGGGGCTTGAAAGCCCGCCGTCGACGAGAGTTTTTCCGCCGGACTTCACCGGCGTGAACACTCCCGGAATCGAAATGGACGCGCGGATGGCCTCGAGCGTCGGCCCGCGGTCGAGCACGACCTCGCGCCCGGTCGAAAGATCGGTGGCCACGGCCGCGTAGCGGATCGGGAGCCGCTCGATTTTTTCGGATTCAAGGAACCGGCGGAGCGTTTCCATCGCGCGTGCGCCGGAGATCAATCCGTCGAAATGCACGCCGACTTCGAAGAAGAGCGACGCGGCTTTCGCGGCGTCGAACTTTTCGGCGAACTCCGTGACCTCGTCGAGCTTGTCTTCCGCGAGCACGGCGCCCATGATCGCCCCGATGCTCGAGCCGACGACGACGTCGGGCCGGATCCCGCGCTCGCGCAGAACCTGCAGCACGCCGAGATGCGCCCAGCCGCGGGCGCCGCCGCTGCCGAGTGCAAGACCGAGTTTCGGCGTGGCGCGGTCCGTTTTCACGAGACGTGGAAAGTCTGTGTTTTCTTTACGCCGGTCGCATCGGTCCACGAGGCGAGATATTCGCCGCGGAAGCCGCGGAACGCGACTGCGCCGGTTTCATCGGCCTCGAGTTCGAGGTTCGTGCGCCACTCGCGGTTGATGAGCTCGTCGAGCGCGAAATACGATTCTTTCGGCGTCATGTCGCGGTGGAAGAGACCCGACACCGACGGTTCGCCCGGCGCGCCGCAGCCGTCGACGACGTTCCACCACGTGATGCCCATCATCGGTTCGAGCGAGAACCACAGCCTGTACAGGTTGCGCGCGATCGTCGCCTGGATCGCTTCGCCTTCGGCGTCTCCGCCGGGCGAGGTTATGGTGATTTCGGAAAGATGCGTCGGCATTTTCGGGACGTACACCATCTTCATCATGTCGCGCACGAACTTCGGACACTGGAGTTCGGATCCTCCGGCGATCGAGCGGCACTGGCTCGGATTGAAGAGGTGCATCTGCAGACCCATGACGTCGATTTTGTCGCCGCGCGCCATCATGTCCTTCACCTGTTCGGCGTAGCATTCGTGCAGGTGGTAGTCGTTGATGTTGAGCTTCGCTTCGGGCGGCAGGTGCTTCATCGCCGTGCGGAACGCGAAGTGGCAGTAATCGCCGGGCATGAACGTGTAGTGGTAGCCGCGTGAAACCGGAAGTCCGGGCACGAGGTTGCCGCGCTCGAAATCGATCGCGCTTTCGTTGCAGACGTCCCAGCTGTGGATGCGCTTTCCGTAACGTTCCGCGATGGCGCGTATGCGGTTTTCGTGCGCTGCCGCGAGCGCCGCCGGAAACTCCGGAGGCAGGCGGGAGGGGAGTTTTTCCTGCGGAAGTTTCAGCAATCCGTCGCCGCGGCGGTCTTCGGAGAGAATCTCGATAAGCGTTTCCTTCGGAAGTTTCGCCCAGAGCCAGTCAGGATAATGCCACTGGCGGTTGCCCCACACGAGCGTGTGCCCGTGGCGGCGTATGCCCTTTTCCTCGGCGAACTTCACGCACGGCTCGCTCGGCGGCCGGCGCCAGAACTTTTCCCACGGCGCCCTGTCTCCGCGCGAATTCCACCATTCCTCCGTGTCGGTTTCCGTCTCGTCGAAACGCATGGCGCCTTCCGTCGGCTCGAACGTGCGCCAGTAGAACGCGATCGTGGCGGAGTTGAACAGCGCGTCGTGGCCGTAGAGCGCCTTGTAGCGCTCGTTGGCTTCGTGCGAGCCGAGCTGGTTGAAGTTGAACAGGTGCGCTCCGAAGACGAAATCGTGCTTCTTCTGCGTGATTTCGACTTTCGCGCCGGCCGGCGCGCCGAGCTTCACTTCGGCGTCCGCCTTGCGGAATTTTTCGATGTCTTCGTCGATGCGGGCCTGTTCGTCGGAATTCCAACGGGCCCAGTAGGCGTCGGACATGTATTTGCCGCGTTCTTCAACGGTCATTGTCTCGTCCTTTCCTGATTTTGAATTGCAAAGTGAAACGCAACGTTTCCGGGCGCCGGCTCACGACCACCTTCTGTCGTTGGCCCATTCCGCGTTCCACTCGTCCGTGGGCGACCACGGCGCGGGGAATTCGGGACACGCGTGTTCGGCGACGAGCGCTTCGTTGAGCGACTCGATGCCGAGCCCCGGCGCATCGGGCACCGTGATGAAGCCGCCTTCGTAGCTGAGCGCGGGCTTGACCAGATCGCCCCACCACGGCACGTCGACCGAGTGCAGTTCGAGCGACATGAAGTTGCGCGTCGCGGCGGCGACGTGCACCGCGGCGAGGCATGCGACCGGACTTTCCGCCATGTGGATGTTCATCTGCACGGCGTGTTTTTCGGCGAGGTCGCCGACCTTCTTCGTTTCGAGAATGCCGCCGGCCGTGAGCACGTCCGGGTGCACGACGGCGAGCGCGCCCGACTCGAGGAGCGGTTTGAAGGAGTCCGAAAGGTAGATGTCCTCGCCGGTTCCGAGCGGAACCGTCGTGGCGGCGTGCAACTGCCGCCACTGTTCCGTCTGCTGCCACGGAAGCGCGTCCTCCATCCACGAGAGATGGTACTTTTCGAGACGGCGTGCCAGCGCGATGCAATCCTCCAGCGGAATATGCCCGAGGTGATCGATCGCGATGGGAACCTCGTCGCCGATTTCGCGGCGGACGTCGGCCATGTAGTTCTCGAGGAAGTCTAGCCCTTTTTCGGTGATGTGTATGCCCGTGAAATGGTGCTCGGTGTTGAACAGGTCGTACGCCTCGCCGCGCATGGCGCGCGGATCGATCGAACCGTGCGGCGTCTGGAACACCGTGCGCTTGTATTTCTTCATCGTCTCGAGGAAGCCGAGCGGAGCGGAGAGCGCGCCCGGGACGTCCATGAGCAGCTCGATGCCGAGATCCATTTTGAGGAACGTGAACCCGCGCTTCATGCGTTCGACGAGCGCCTTGCCCATGTCGCGGCCGCCGCCTTCGCTGTCGGTGTCGCAGTAGCAGCGTATGCGGTCGCGGAAACGTCCGCCCAGCAGCTGCCAAACGGGCACGCCCCAGAACTTGCCTGCGATGTCCCAGCACGCGACTTCGATCGCGCACACGCCGCCGGCCTGGCGGGAGTCCCCTCCGAATTGTTTGATGCGGCGGAAAATCTTTTCGACGTTGAGCGGGTTTTCGCCGAGGATGCGGCTCTTGAGCATCGCCGCGTACGTGCGCGAGGACGCGTCGCGCACTTCGCCGTAGCCGACGAGGCCGTCCTGATTCGTGTAGATTTTCACGAGCGTGCAGCGCTTGGGCGCGCCGTTTATGTCGGCGAAGCGCATGTCGGTGATGCGCAGGTCTCCGGGTTTCATGGTCATGAGGATCTCCTTCTTCCGATATGGCGTATTCTACCATAGAAGTCCGTGCGTTTCCGTTTCCGCGTAATGTTGCTGCTCATTCTTTTTTTTTGTAGAATCACGCGCCCATGAACAAAAAACTTGTCATTATGCCGTGCCTTGACATGATCGCGGGACGCGTTGTCAAAGGCGTCAATTTCGTGGATATCAAGGACGCGGGCGATCCCGTGGAATGCTGCAAGGCGTACTGCGCCGCCGGGGCTGACGAACTCGCGATGCTCGACATCACGGCCACCGTCGAAAAGCGCGACACGCTCGTGGAAGTGACGAAGAAGGTGGCCGACGCCGCCACGGTGCCGTTCACGATGGGCGGAGGCATCCGCGACTGCGCCCCGGCCGCCGCCGTGCTGCCCGCCGGCGCCGACAAGTTCTCCACCTCTTCGGCGGCTTTCCGCCGTCCCGAACTGATAGGCGAAATGATCAGGGAATTCGGCGCGGGGCGCGTGACGGTCGCGATCGACGTCGCGCAGAACGCGGCGATGCCGTCCGGTTACGAAGTGTTCATCGACGGCGGCCGCACGGCGACCGGCGCGGACGCGATCGAATTCGGCAAACGCGCGCTCGACATGGGGGCCGTGTCGCTTCTGCCGACGTCGAAATCGACCGACGGCGCGCGCACTGGTTTCGATCTGCCGCTCATCCGTCAGTTCCGCGCCATCGCGCCGGACGCGGACATCGTCGCTTCGGGCGGCGCCGGCACCATGGAGCATTTCGCCGAGGCCGCCGAGGCGGGCGCGAACATTCTGCTCGGAGCTTCCGTTTTCCACTTCAAACTGATAGAAATACCGGCGCCCAAAGCGTTCCTGAAATCCCGCGGTTTCACCGTGGGTTGAGGGCGTTTGAAACCCGTGTCCCCTTCTGCTAGCATACCCGCCGCCCGACCGTTTTGAGCCGGTGTTTTTCCGTATCTCCTCCGACTTTTCCGATTTCATGTTCCGCAACGTCCTTTTCGCCGTTCTCGCCGCGTTCGTTTTCGCGCCGAACGCCTCCGCCGACGCCGTCATCACGGTGTCCGGTCAGGCGGAAGCCGCGGGCA
>JAZUJQ010000214.1:0-1967 GCA_045642845.1 Kiritimatiellia bacterium | reverse complement strand
AGGAGGCCCTGTCCTTCGCCAACAACATTCTCACGCCGGAGGGCGGCATGCACATCACCGGCTTCCGCACCGGCCTCACCTCCGTGCTGAACACCTACGGCCACCAGAAGAAGCTGCTGAAGGACGACGAGTCCCTCTCCGGCGAGAACTACCAGTCCACGGGCGTCGCGATCGCCAAGCACGCCGACGGCGATCCGTTCCGCGTCGAAATCCGCGCCTCGTGCAACCGCTCGGGCGACGGTTCGGTCGCCGGCGCGGTGATCTCGTTCTCGGACCTCACGGACCGGGACCGCGTGGAGGTCGCCGAACGCGACGCCGAAAATTTCCGCACCGCCATGCGCGATCTCAAGGCGTACCGCGAAACGCTCGTCTGCGACGCCGCCGAAATCCGCGCGCTTCTCTCCTCCCCCGAACTCGCCGCCGCGATATCCGACCCCGCCGTGAGGTCCAAGCTCGAAACCGCGAAAGGCGCGCTGGACGGCATGGAATCCGTGCTGGAAGACGCCGCGGAACGCATCAAAGCGCAAGGCGTCTGAGCCGGCGCACCCATCGTCGCGAACCATGAACGATTCCGCGTTTCTGGCGATGTTCCTCATCGTCACCGCCGTGATGGCCGTGTTCCCGTTCCTGTTCAAACGGTTCGGGGTTCCCGCGGTCATTTCGCTGCTCGTCGTCGGCATGCTCATCGGCGACACCGGCATCGGCGTGAATCTGATTCCGCGTCTTGCTACGGCCACGAGTTTCCTCGGCTCGCCGGGACTCTCGCCTGATCCCGCGGTCGCCGGAAGCGCCGAAACCATATTCACCGACTTCATCGACAAACTCGGGCTGCTCGGTCTGATGTTCCTCATGTCGCTCGCCGGCATGGAAGCGGATTTCCGCCTTATAAAATCGTGCCGCCGTCCGGTGCTCTGGCTTTCGACGCTCACGTTCGCGCTCCCGGCCGCCGGCGGTTTTCTGCTGTACCGGCATTTCAATCCGGGCGAACTTTCGGGACAGATCCTTTATGCGTCGCTGTTCGCGTCGCACTCGGTCGGCATCGTGTTCCCGGTCATACGCGGTCTGGGACTTTCACGCTCGCGGTTCGGCGCGTCCGTGCTGATCGCCACGGTCGTCACGGACATCGCTTCGATCATCCTGCTCGCGGTTTCGGTGCAGCTTTTCAGACAGAACACCGGAGCGGCGCACACCGTGCTGTCGTCCACGCTTTCGATCCTGGACCACGGCGCGCCGCTCCTCGGCAACGGGTTCATGCCCGTCTTCCTCGGCGTGGTGGTGCTGTTCCTCGCGGCCATGGTGTTCATCGTGAACCGCATCGGGCGGTGGTTCGTCGGACACGCCTCGCCGGGAGAGGACATGATGGTGACGATCATGCTGCTCGTCATCGTCGCCACCGCGTTCGCCGGCGAACTTCTCGGCATCAATTTCATCATCGGCTCGTTCATCGCGGGGCTCGGGCTCTCGCGCGTCGTCCGCGCCCACGGCATGCTGCTGTTCCGCAAATTCGAAAACATCGGCTACGGTTTTCTCATTCCGTTCCTGTTCGTCTCGATCGGCATGAAAACCGATTTCCGCGTTTTCCTCCAGCCGCATTCGGTTTCGATAACCGCGCTCACCGTCGTCGTCCTCGTCGGCACCAAATTCCTGTCCGGACTCGCCGCCATGACGATTTCCGGCTTTTCGGCGCGCGCCGGCGTCGCCGCCGGGCTCATGACGGTTCCGCAGCTTTCGGCGACGCTCACGGCCGCCGCGATCGGCCGCACGCTCGGCATCATCGACGGCACGTTTTTCAACGCGATCATCATTCTGTCGCTCGTGACGACGCTGCCCGTCCCGTCGCTGGTGCTTCACGTCATCCGCAACTGCAAAGACCCGCAGCTGCGCCCCGTCGACGAAGATTTCGGAACCCCGCGGGTTGTGCGCGAAGATGAACTGCTCTGACCCGGCGGCCGTGACAATGACGCCGG
>JAZUJQ010000213.1:0-1590 GCA_045642845.1 Kiritimatiellia bacterium | reverse complement strand
CTCGGCGACATGGGCGAACGCGGGGAAGAATGCGAACACGCCATGCACCTGATGGTCGGCCGCGCCGTGTTCGAGGCGAAGCTCGACGAACTCGTGTGCGTCGGACCGAAATCCGCTTGGTACGCCGAAGCGGCGCGTCTCTGCGGCATGAGCCCGAAACACATCAAGATCGTTGGAAATTCACGCGACGCCGCGCCGGTGCTCGCTTCGCTCGTGAAACCCGGAGACGCCGTCCTGCTCAAGGGCTCCCATGCGATGGAAGTCGACCGCGCGCTTCCGTCCGACCTTGCGCGCTGAGCGGCGCGACGGATGCCGGCGATCGTTTTAGATTGCGCTCCGCACCGCCGATTCAGCACGCACGGAATTGAGAACCGTGTTTTTCACTTCGAGGGCCGCGCGTTAGGGTCAGACCCCGCACTTGCTGCGCCTTCTGAAATCGGCTCTCATGCATAACTGTTTGAAATTTCTGGCGTTGCAATTTGTCGTGCGTTGTGGAATCTGCGGGGTCAGACCCCGCACTTGGCGCGTTGGGAATCTGCAATCTGCGGGGTCAGACCCCGCACTTGGCGCGTTGGGGTCAGACCCCGCACTTCGGTGGACGCGCGCTTGCGCGTGCGAGCGTCCGGGTGGTAGCATCGTCGGCATGAGAGATATTCTGCAAGACGGCGGACGTCCGTTCGACAAGACGGTGCGTGGCGGCGGCGCGACGACGGGCGAACGCAATTCGGTTGAAATGTCCGGGACGCCACGCGTACGCGTTCCGCATGACGTGTCGCCGTTCGTCCGCACTCTGCGAACGTTCGCGGGAATCTGCGCCGCCGCTTCCGCAGCGCTCGTGACGTTTTGCGGATGCCGAGGTCGCGGGTCCGCGGCGGAACAAGCGGGCGGCGTGCTGACGGGCGACGGTCGCAATGCCGGCGAAGTGCGCACCGTCACGCTTCCGGGCGGTGCGACGATGGATCTCGTATGGGTGGAACCGGGAACGTTCGGCATGGGCTCGAACAATGATCGTTCCGATGAAAAACCGGTCCGCGAGGTGACTCTCACGAAGGGCTACTGGATCGGCAGAACCGAAGTGACGCAGAAACAATGGACGAGCGTGACGGGTAACAATCCGTCGGATCGGAAAGGCGACGATCTTCCCGTGGAAAGCGTGTCGTGGAACGATTGCCTGGAGTTCATGCGGAAGGTGAACGCCGCGCAACCGGAGTTACGCTTCGCGCTTCCGACGGAGGCGCAGTGGGAGTTCGCGGCGCGCGGCGGGACGAAGAGCAAAGGATTCGAATACGCCGGCGGCGACGACTGCGGAGCGGTCGCATGGTACGACGGCAATTCCGGCGGCTTGTTTTCTCCGCTGAAAACGCATCCGGTCGGAAGAAAAAAAGCGAACGAACTCGGCTTGCACGACATGAGCGGGAACGTGTTTGAATGGTGCGCGGATCGGGGCGGTTCTTATGAGTCCGGACCCGTGACCGATCCGACGGGACCGTCCTCGGGCGACGGCCGGGTCCGTCGTGGCGGCGGCTGGAACGTCGGCGACGCGGGCTGCCGCTCGGCGGTCCGCGGTTGGATGGACCCGGACTACCGCTA
>JAZUJQ010000212.1:0-1796 GCA_045642845.1 Kiritimatiellia bacterium | reverse complement strand
GACGTCGCCCCGGGCGGGACCTGCGCTCCGGCCGCGTCGTTCCTGGACTTCGCCAACGCGCTGCTGTTCTTCCCGAAACTCGTCTCCGGTCCGCTCGTCAAGCCCGCCGATTTCCTTCCGCAGATGGAAACGCTTCCCGCGAAAGGCGTCAGGCTTGAAACGGGCCGGGCGGCGACGCTTCTGCTCGTCGGTCTTTTCAAAAAAACGGTCGTCGCCAACTTCATCTCGCAGCATCTGGCCGATCCTGTCTTCAACGACCCCGAATCGTTCGGCGCCGTCGACGCGCTCCTCGGAGTCTACGGCTACGCCCTGCAGCTCTACTGCGACTTCTCGGCGTACACCGACATGGCGATCGGATGCGCGCTTCTCCTCGGCTTCAGGCTGCCGGACAACTTCCACGCGCCGTACATCGCCACCTCGCTGCAGGACTTCTGGCGCCGCTGGCACATCTCGCTCTCGACCTGGCTGCGCGACTACCTTTACATCCCGATGGGCGGTTCCCGCTGCGCGCCCTGGAAAATCCACCGCAACCTTCTTTTCACGATGCTGCTCGGCGGCCTCTGGCACGGCGCCGGCTGGGCGTTCATCCTCTGGGGTTTCATCCACGGCGCAGGTCAGTGCATCGAACGCCTCGCGCGCGGCGGGCGCAAAGCCGCCGCGCCGACCGGCTTCGGGAAATATCTCGGGATTTTCGCGACGTTCCACGTCGTCTGCTTCGCGTGGATATTCTTCCGCGCCGGCGCGCCTGGCACGGACGGTCTCGTCACCGTGCGTCTGATTTTCAAAGCGCTCGCGGATTTCTCGCGCCCCGCCACGCTGCTTTCCGGCGTCTCCGTCGCGATGCTCGTCCTCGCGTTCGCGCTGCAGGCGTTCGACGGCGCCGCGCCGCGCCGTCTCCACGCCGCCGTGGACCGTCTGCCCGCGTGGGCGCAGGGTCTGCTCTTCGCCGTCGGTCTGACGGTCGTGCTAGGGCTCGGCCCTTCCGGCGTCGCCCCGTTTCTTTACTTCGCCTTCTGACACATGAAACTCTTCCTGCCGTCCGCCGCGCTTTTCGCGCTCCTGCTCAACGCGCCCGCGATGCTGCGCAGCGCGGAGAAACTGGAGCTCGACAGCGACGTGCGTAAGGTCTCCGTGCGCATCATGACGCCCGTCGCGCGCTTCGCGTCCGCCCTCCGGCTGGATTTTTTGCGCTCTGCGGCGGAATCCTTTGAAAAATCATTTTTCGAGTGACGCCACGAACACCGTTTTCAACAAGCAACAACGAATCACGATCATGAAAAAAACGCTCCTCGCACTGCTCGCTCTCTCGACCCTTGCATCCTTCGCCGCCGAACCGACCGAAGCCGATCTCAAGCGGCAGGAAAAGCCGGAGGCCGATTGCAAAGCCCCCGTTTTGTTCATCGGGGACTCGATGATGCGTCTGCTCGGCATCGAAGCCGAAAAAGCGTTCCGCAAAGCCGATGTTGAGCCCGCGGTGGCGTTCTCGTCGCTGGGCTCGGGTCTGGTGCGCCCCCAGATTTTCGACTGGATGGCCAAAATCGACGAACTCATCGCGACCAACCACCCCGCCACGGTGTTCATCACGCTCGGGGCGAACGACCGTCAGGCGCTTGAAGCCGAAGCCGGCGGCATCGTCACGTACGGCACGCCCGAATGGCCGGTCGAGTACTCCAAGCGCATCGCCGCGGTGATGGATAAATTCATCGACGCCGGCACGGAACGCATCGTCTGGCTCCTCCTCCCCGACATGAAGGAGACGAGCAACCAGGAGCACGTGAAGCTCGTCAACGAACTCA
>JAZUJQ010000211.1:0-12590 GCA_045642845.1 Kiritimatiellia bacterium | reverse complement strand
GTCGTCCGGATCCAGAACGACCGTTTCCGCCGGCGGAAGCTCGTCGCGGCGCAAAGCGTCCGCGTACGCCGCGAGATCGCATGCGTTCGCGCGGCGTTCAAATCCGGTGCGCGAATGCGCGCCGGGTCCCACGCCTAGGTAATCGCCGCCGTTCCAGACGGCGAGGTTGTGTTTGCACTCGAAGCCCGGACGCGCGTAGTTGGATATTTCGTAACGCGCGTAACCCGCATTTCCGAGCATCATCTGAGCGTCCGCCACGGCGGCGAGCGAAGCATCGTCGGCCACGGGCTTGATTCCGGAACCGTGCAAAGGCGTTCCGGGTTCGACCGAAAGCGGATATACCGAAATATGGTCTGCGCCGCAGGCCGCGGCCTCGCGCAGAGTCGACAATCTCGAGGAATCCGGCTCGCCCGGAATGGCGGTGATGACATCGATCGAAACGGCCGGAATGCGGCTGCCTCGCAAAAGCGAAAACGGGGCGCGGGCGCGGGCGGCGTCATGGCGGCGTCCCAACCACGCCAAGGTTTCGTCCGCGAACGACTGCACGCCGAGCGAAGCGCGGGTGACACCGCACTCCTCCAGCGCCGCGACGAGTTCCGGAGTGACGTCGCCGGGGTTCAATTCAACCGTCGTCTCGGTCGGATTTCCGGAGTCAACGGACGCGCGGAGCTCCGAAAAGAGAGAACGCAGACCGTCCGGTCCCAGAAGCGAAGGCGTGCCGCCGCCAACGTAAATCGTGGACGGAGTGAAAGAAAGCGCGGCGCGAAGTCGAACTTCACGCCGCACGAGCCGCGGATATTCCGCGAGGAGCGAACCCTCTACGTCAGATTCCGAGTAAAACGCGCAATAGCGGCACTTTTTACTGCAAAAAGGAACGTGGACGTAGAGTTCGCCTTGCAATGGTTCAGTTGGAAGCGCCGACGAACGTGTTCGTGGTACCGCGGACCTGACGACCGGCCGGGTCGACGAGACGGGCCGAGACGAAGATGAGGAGGTTCTTCTTGACGCTCTGCTCGTACTTGTAGCGGAACAGGCGGCCCAGCAGCGGAATGTCGCCGAGGAACGGAACCTTGTCCTCTTCGGTGTAACGCTCTTCACGGATCATGCCGCCCATGACGACGGTGGAGCCGTTGTAGATCGAAACCGAGGTGGCGACCGAACGCACGGGGAAGAAGGGCTGCTCCATCATGAGCTTGACTTCGCCGTAGATCATGTTGCCGTCTTCGTCGCGGGTGTAGCTCGGATAGGTGGAACCGTAGTTCTTCCAGGTCGGCTCGGAGACGACGCTCGGCGTGAGGTCGAGGTCGATCGTGGAGCCGTCGTTGGAGACGCGCGGCGTGACCTGAAGCACGATGCCGACCTCGCGGGTCACGAAGGTTTCGGGTTGGACGACGGCGCCGGTGTACGAGGTGTTGTCGTCGTCATCCGAGCTCTCGAGCATTTCGACTTCGTATTCGGTCGGGTAGATGTACTCGACGACGTCCTTGATCGTGGCGGGCACGCCGGTCTTTGTCACGACCTTCGGGGCCGAGAGCAGATCGGAGTTGCTGCGGTTGTCGAGAGCGTGGAGCACGAGCGAAACCTCGGGATTCGTGAGAATCGAGGTGAACTTCATGATGTTGTCCGCGACGGCGGAACCTTCGCCGATGTAGGTGCGGGAGTTGGCGGAGAGATAGTTGAAGCCGGAGTTGACCGAACCGTTCTCCATGATCACGCGGCGACGGGCGGCCGGAGGAAGACCGGCGTCATCCTTGTGGTAGGCGAGCTCCCAGTTGTCGTTGAGGAGCCACTCGAGACCGAGCGAGGTGAGATCCTGCTGGGAAACTTCGACGAAGCGGACTTCGATTTCGACCTGGGACGGAGTGACGTTGAGTTCGGCGAGCACCTGCTCGAGGGACGCGAGGTTGTCGGCGGTGTTCTTGACGAGCAGTTTGCCGATCGAGGCCTCGTAGGTGACTTCCGAGCCGTCGGGCCACTCGACGCCGAACTTCTTGAAGAACTCCTTCCAATCGGAAGTCGCCTTGACTTCGCCGGTGGTGATGGCGAACGGATCGCCGCTGTCACCGCCGCCGGTGGCTCCGCTGCTGCCGAGGGTGGCCGCGCGGTCGCCGATGGACGGAAGCACGTTGTAAGTGCGGTGGATGAGCGCACCGACAGCCTTGCTCTTGGGCTGGATCATGACAACGTTGCCCTGGATGCGGTACTTGAGATCGCTCATCTCCATGATCATTTCAAGCGCGGAGAGAAGCGAAACGAAGCGGGAACGGATGGTGAGCGGAGCCACGCCGCCGGCGGAAGCCGAAACATCGACCGCGGCGGGAGCGCCCCAAGGATCGTCGGCGGCGGGAGCGGCGGCGACGTCGGCCGAACCGGAGCCGAGGTCAAGCACGAAGTTGACGCCCTTCTGCTCCGGAGGAACGTCGTCCTGATCGTATTCACGGGACGCGTCGGAGAGGAAGATCATCACGTCGGTGATGTTGGCCTGACGGAAATCGATCTCGGGGATCGTGATGTGGCTCATCTTGTCGCGCACGCGCATTTCGGCGGTGATTTCGCCGGCGCTGCTCATGCCGTTGGGATCGGCGGTGGCGGCGGCCTCCGTGGCGGCGTCCGCGAAATCGGTGCCGTAGGTGCGCGGGGTCCACGTCTTGGTGACGTCCTTGATCATCTTCTCGCGGGTGGAGATGCGTTCGCCCTCGGCGAAGCCTTCCTCGGCGGCGGCGACCTTTTCGAGCATCGCGACGGCCTCGGGGGTCCAGGGATAATCACGGAGAATGAATTCGAGAATGGCGCGGCAATCCTTGTACTCGCCGGTGGCGTAGTACTGACGGGCGCGCTTCATGCGATCGGCGATGTCGGCGCGCTGCTCCTTGTACTCCGGCTGGTGGCTGCGGGAGAGAACCTGTTTCTTCGGGGGCTTGGGAGGATTCGTGCGGAACTCGCGGATCTGACCGAGCAGTTCCTCGGCCTTGGGATGCATGTGGGCGCGGGCCTCGCGGCAGGACTTCTCGGCTTCGTCCCAGGCCTGCTGTTCGACCTGATCAAGGGCGATGCGGTAGTAAGCCTCGCCGATTCCGAGATCGGCCGTGTTGATTTCCGCATGGGTGTTGGCTTTGTCCGGGAAGAACTTCTTGGCTTCTTCGAAGTTGTCGATGGCGCGCTGCCAGTTGCCGACGGTGAGCATTTCCTCGCCCTTGCGCAAGCAATCGCGGCC
Organism: Kiritimatiellia bacterium; assembly: GCA_045642845.1. Lineage (GTDB taxonomy): Bacteria > Verrucomicrobiota > Kiritimatiellia > RFP12 > UBA3636 > JAZUJQ01. Next base: position 9,376 of record JAZUJQ010000211.1, on the reverse strand, counting down.
GTGATCTTCAAGGAGCTGGCGGCGGGTGCGCTCGAGCGTTTCAAGTTCGGAAATGCTTTGATCGGCCGCATCGATGACGGCGCCTTCATCGGCGACCTCAACCTCGGCGGTTTCTTCGACGGCCTCTTCGACCTCGACGGCCTCTTCGACCTCGGCAACCTCCGCGGAATCCTCGACGACCGGATCGGCAACGGCCTCTTCAACCGTCTCCTCGACCGTTTCCTCGACCACGGGATCAGCTTCTTCAGCAACCTCTTCGACGGCCTCGGCGGCTTCTTCGATCACGGGTTCGGCGGCCTCTTCGACGACATCTTCAACGGTCTCGGCGACCTCTTCGACGACATCTTCAACGGTCTCGGCGACCTCCTCAACCGCGTCTTCGGCGACCTCTTCAACCGCTTCTTCAACGGCCTCGGCGGTCTCAGCGACCTCTTCGACCGCGTCTTCGGCGGCCTCTTCAACGGCCTCGGCCGTCTCGGCGACCTCTTCGACCGCGTCTTCAACGGTCTCGGCGGCTTCGTCACCGAGATCATCGAGCGCGAACTCGTCGGCGGCGTCATCCGCTGCGGCGACGGCGGTCGTTTCGACTTCGGCAACATCGGATTCGTCGACGACGGTGTCCTCATCGAGGATGTCGTCCAACCCGATGGACTGCATGGCGGCTTCGTCAGCACGGGCGTCAAGTCCGAGAACGAAGGCGGAGAAGAATGCGGCGACTGAGAGCGTCGCAAGGTTTCGGGGATTCATTTTCATGAGTTTGGCTTTCGTAAATCCAGGTGGAAATTATTTGGCGGGCACATTGAGTTCAGCGCCGGAAGCGCGCGTCAGCACGGCGGAGCCGGCGCGGCGGTCGATGTCCTTGAGGGTGAATTTTTCACCATCGAACGTGAAGGATTCTCCGCGTCCGGCGGTGTATTCGACGACATCGCGGTCCTTCGTGCAGACGAACGTCGCGACGAACGTGCTGGAAACGGGCTTTCCGTTCTCGCACAGCTCGATGCCGTCCGCGCCCTTCACGAGTTTGACGTAGTAAACGTCGCTCTCCTTGTCGGGCAGGCCGGGGCGCTTGACGATTTCGCGACGGGCCTCGTAGGAATCGAAAACGAAACCGGTCTTGCCGACGGCGTCGCCCTTCTTGAGGTAAAGCGTCTGGCCGCCCGGGGCGAGCGTGTTGAACTGGAACTTGTAGTTTCCGCCGGGGAGGAGCGACTTGCCGCGCAGAACGTACGGGAACGTATCCGCATCGATCTTGGCGACGCGGAGGAAGTCCGCGCGCGGAGGATGGCTCTTGGGGTCGCGGATATCGGTTCCGGCCTTGTATTCCTCGATGTTGGTGAAACCGTCGTTGTCCGCGTCGGCGAGAGCGTCGCCGGCTTCAAGCGGATTGAGACCGTGTTCCTTTTCCCAGGAATCGGGCAGACCGTCGGAGTCGGTGTCCCAGTCTTCGGTCACCGTTTCGGAAGGCTGCGCGGCCTTGCAGTACGGGCAGGTGTCGAACTTGATCGGAATCGGCGCCTTGCAGTCAACGCAGAACACGCGCTCCGGAGCGATGAGAAACGACTTCTTTTCGGAAGCTTCGGCGGGATTCTTGATCGAATCGAGCGCGGCGACGAACATGGCGTCGGAAGACTTCTCCACATCGGGATGCGCCGGTTTGAGCGAAGCAAGCTCCGCGTTGAAACGGTTGTCGCCGTTTTTCAACGCCGTCTTGCCGGAAACGTACGCGACCACCGAATACGCGAGAAACGCGCAAACGCCGGCCACGATGAGCTTGTCGTAGTGCTTCTGCAGAAATGTGTCGCGATTTGGACGGCCCATTTTACTCTTCCTCCTCTTCGGCGGATTCTTCACCCTGTTCCTCGTCCTCGGCCGCGGCTTCCTTCGGGAACGCGTAGACGTCGACCGTCATCGAAACACGGACCGGTGTCTCGCGCAACGGACCTGAAATCAAACGGGCCGTGCGGGGCGCCGGCTTCTCGCGCAGGCTGGTCGCGGCGGCGGGCTCGGCGGGAGCGTCGGGCTTGCGCTTGGACGACGTGGATTTCTCCTCTTTCTCGACTTCATCCGGGAAAACGACGTCCTCGCCGGTCTTCTCGATGGACAACGACGAAATCGTGGTGTACGGAGAGGAGGACGCCAGCGCGTTGAGCACTGCGACGAGACCCTTCTGGCGTGTGGTGAACACGAACGCGAAACGTTCGCGCACGACCGGGACGCCGTGTTCACCGGTGTACTTGTCCACCGGCACCGAGATTTCGGAAGAGCCGCGCGACGCGACGCCGCGGGAAGAACCGCCGCGGTGTCTGCTGCGGTGCGATCCGGAATCGGCCTCGGAATCGGAGTTCTTCGAAACGCCCTTTTCAAACTCCTGACGGCCGACCGCTTCGATGTGAAGCACGCCGGAAGCGTAGAACATGCGGACCAGCGAATCCATGAGCTTGAGCTGACGGATGAGACGCGGCACGTTCTTGCGGTCCGCCTGTTCGCCGGAATCGTAACGGCTGAAACCGAAAGCGCATTCGGGCGGAGCCATGACCTCGCCGTCGTCCGCGACGGGAGAATCCTTGAGAAGAGCCTTTATGACTGCCTCGCGCTCGCGGCCGAACATCTGCGGGGACATGTCCTCGCCGTCGACCGCACCGGCGTCAAGCGCTTCGCGCAGCGTCCAAGTGCGATCACCGGCGTCTTTGACTTTGGCTTCGATCTTGCCGACGTTCTCCACGGTCGGGAACGGATCGCTGTTCTGGTACTTCGAACGCAGCTTGCTCATCGCGTTCTTCTCCTTGGACGCGGCGTCCGAAGCCGAAGAAATCTTTATGCAGAGAAGCACGGCCATCGCCACGGCGAGCACCGCCGCGATTCCGCCGCCGACGAAAAGAATCAACTTGTTCTTATCCATTTTCAGAGATCCTCCCCGTCTTCCGCCTCAACGGGAGCGGCCGGTTCATCGGCGGGCTCGGGTTCGGTTTCATCGTTCTCCGTTTCAGGAACGACCGGCTTTTCCGCAGGCAGAAACGCCGCATCCGGGCACCCGAGGGCGTGCGTGAGACGCAACGTGAACTTCACTTTCGAGATGCGGCCGCCGTGCTCGGAAAGCACCGAATCGATCTTGCTGTCTTCCCCGGCTTTGAAGAACGGGGATTTGAGAAGACGCTCGAGAAGCATTTCGGAAGCCGGCTTTTTGTATTCGCCGAGCTCCTGTTTGAAACCGGCGATCACCAGCTCGAGAGTGCCGTGATCGTCCGATTCGGAATCATTCTCGTTTCCGGCGGAGAGCGGAAGCGCGCCGGCCTTGGCGTTCTTGAAGGTCATCGATTCGACCCAGGTGCCGGTCAGCAGCGCGTCACGCACGGCTTCGATCACGTTCGCGTACGAGTAGCGGGAAAGCGCCATGACTTCAAGGTAACGCTCCTTGAGCACGGTATCGTTGTATTCAGCCGTTTTGGCGCCGATCGAAGACTGGACTTTGTCCAACTCCTTCGATTTCGCGGCGACCCTGTCGCTCTGGGCGCCGTAGTTGACGCTCAGATCGCTCTCATGCAGGAACCAGAAGAACAGCGAAGCGATCAAACCGCCTGCGGCCAGCGCGAAGAACGGCAGGCGCGCACGGAACTTGCGGTCCGCGACGACGGCCTCCGGGATCAGGTTGCCTTCGAACGGGCAGGTCTTGGTGGCGCGAGACGCGAGACCGGCCGTGCCGGCCATGAGAAACGCTTCTTCGGAAGACGGCGTGGCGGCATCCGACGCTTCAATGACCGAAAACGGATTGAAGTACTCGATTTCGACGCCGAATTTCTCCTTGAAGAAGGTATCCAGATGACTAAGCTGCGCGCTGCCGCCGGTGAAAAGGATGCGCGCGGGGGCGCTGCCGCCCTGCTGGCTGCGGTAGAACGCGATCGAACGGCTCACTTCCATGTGGAGGCGCGTGATCACGTTGCGGATGATCTTCGAAACCTTGTCGGCCTGTTCGTCGTCCGTCACCGCGTACGTGCCGCCGAGCGCCACGAAACCGATGTTTTTCTTGAGTTCTTCCGCTTCGGCCGGCTCGATGCCGAGTTGACGCGAGATTTCGTTGGTGATGGTGTTGCCGGCGACCGGAATCGTGCGGATGAACACCTTTTCACCCTCGAGGAAGACGAGATCGGTCGTGCGAGCGCCGATGTCGAGCACCAGCGTGCAGTCGTCCTCCACGCCGCGCGCCATGCGCACCGCGTTCGCGAGAGGAAGCGGGGAAGCCGCGATGAGCTCGGGCGGAAGATCGCAGGTCTTCGCGAGTTCCGCGGCGTCGTTGGCCGTTTCGCGTTTGGTGGCGACGATGAGAATGTCCTGCTCGCCCGTGGCGGGGTCTTCGCCTATGACCTGATAATCCCAGATCACCTGATCCAACGGGAACGGAAGACCTTCGGCGGCTTCGTCCGCGACCAGTTTCGCGGTGATGTCCGCGGCGCCGCCCGGCACTTTCACGAACCGCGAAAAGACGGCCTGCCCCGGAAGCATCATGTACAGCGGCGCGGGCGCGATGCCGCGCTCGCGCATCATCGCGCAGATGTCGCCGGAAAGAGAAACGAGAGAAGCGTTGGCGGATTCGGCGGAGAGCGAATCACGCAACGCGAGGGCGTAATTAACGAGAACCGGAGCCGCGGAACCCTTCCGCGCGAATTCGCACAGAAGGATTTTGCCGGCACCGGCGTCAAGAGTCAGAAAACGATCTTTCATTCTGCGCGGCTGCGGTCGTAAGAGTCAATGTCCATCAGGGCGAACGGAGTTTGCATGCGGTCGAGAAGCAGACCGTCGCGCTTGGCCACGATCGGGCTGTCGATGATTTTCGGGTCTTCCCACCATTTCTCGCGGCCGCGGAGAATGTCGTCGCCGAAACCGTCGGCCGCGACCTCCTGGCCGTTGATGGAAATCTGAGCCGCGAAACCGATCGCGCGGCCGAAACGGGCGAGCACGGCGGGTTCGACGATCACGCCGGCGCGGTGCTCGACCTGCTTGTCGCCGCTGAGATTCGTGTACGCCACGGACAGACGCAGCAGACTGACGTCCTGTTTCGGATCGGGAAGACCGGCCTTTTCAGCGGCGTTGCCGTTCTGACGGAGCATGACCGTGTAGGTGATGACGACTTCATCCACCCACAACGGCGCCGTGTTCAAGCGGTAGACCACATCGAAAACGCCCCACTCGCTGGCCTTCGCCTGCGCGCCGCCGGTAACGCCGCGCACGCGCTGATACGTGTCCTTTCCGAGGTTCGTCATCTTCTGACGATCGATTTTGATCTCGCTCGGATTCGTACCGGCAGGACCTTTCGCCGCAGGCTGCTGGGCGAAAAGCGTCAGGCTGAAGAAAGACAGAAGCGCAACGCAGATGCCGTGCATTTCAGAATGTCCGCGCAAGAACTGATGCATTTTGAATCCTTTCGAATCGTGACGATGTTGGGGGCGAACGAGCGGTCTCATTCGTGGGTGAGAATGTTAGCCGAAAGCGCTGTATAATTCAACTGAATTTTTGCAGCGGCAAAACAACGGAGCAAATGCAGGCAATTGCCGCGGTCAATGTGCATCAGATTAAGACGAAAGTCCGGCTCGCAACCGGAAAGGCGGGGCCTGTCGGAAGTGCCGAAACGCGGTCGCTGAGTTGGATGATTCCGGAAGCCCGAAGTCCAAGGCCGACGCCAAGAAAATGCAGGGACGAACCATGCACTTCGACCGCGTTTCCCGAAGGGTCCATGTTCACTCCGGCAAAACGGAATTTGCTTCGGCGATTGACCGTTCAAAAAATCCGCTTGCATCTGAAATATCGTTTTGCTAGATTCTTTCCCCGTTCCGCAACAAGGCCATGTGCCATAAGCCGAACAGCGTGCGCCTCTCGCCCAATTGGATAGAGCATCTGACTACGGATCAGAAGGTTGCAGGTTCGAATCCTGCGAGGCGCGCCAGTTATTGCGGGGTAGAGCAACCCGGTAGCTCGCCAGGCTCATAACCTGGAGGTTAGATGTTCAAATCATCTCCCCGCAACCAATTTGAAACGAAAGCCCGCGCAAGAGCGCGGGTTTTTTGTTTGAAAACGCGCGAAAATACGTGATCGGAGTCTGCGGAGAACCGGAATTGCCGCTGAAACCGCTGGAACACGGGCAATTGCGGGGACACACTCCGCAATTGTCGCGCCGTGGATAGTGAAGAGTGGATAGTGAAGAGTGAATAGTTGTTCTAGAAGCCCAGCCGCTACCGCGCCGCAGAATGGACTGTGCTTCGCACCGCCGATTCAGCGCGCGTTGGACTCGGAAGTGAACAGAATGACAGAATTGCTCAACCGCGATCGACTTGATTTCCATTACGCCAAAATTCTGCGGCTGAATGACGCGAAGCGCGGCGGAGTAGCGGAGCATGTTTGACAGCCGTCGGAGTTTTTCGTCCTGCACCTCTCCACCCCGCGCCTTGGCAGCGTTTGAAAGAAACTCCGATCCGTGAAGCTCCCTCTACCGCTCCGCCGAATGTTTTTCGCCACGCGCCACCGATTCGGCGCGCACGGGCTTGAAAATGACGGAAAATGAACCACGGATTTCACGGATGCGCCTCGCTCACGCTCGGCAAGTCTAGGATACGGCAAGCGTAAGCGCAGCCGATCTGAGTTATCCGTGGTTGTAATAGCACCAAAATTCTGCGGCTGAATGACGCGAGACGGGGCGGAGCGGCGCGCAGTCGGAGGCAGAAGATGCGGCGTCCCGCCGCGTCTCTGCATCATACGAGCCATTGGATGTGATGCGGCTGGACGCCGCATCCCCCATGTTTTTCATCCCGAGCCTTTGCCGCCTCGCGTCTCACATCTCCCGTCTCGCGTCAATTTCAGAACATGAGACACGGGACACGAGACATGAATAGTGAATAGTGGATGGTGGATGGTGAATAGTGAATAGTTGTCCTGAAAGCCCGGCCGCTCCCGCTCCGCCGAATGGACTGTGCCCCGCACCGCCAATTCGGCGCAAACTGGACTGGAGGTGAACAGAATGACAGAATTGCTCGACCGCGATCGATTGCACTCGACCGCGATCGACTCGGTTTCCATTACGCCAAAATTCTGCGGCTGTATGCCGCGAAGCGCGGCGGAGCGGTAGCGGAACCCGTTTGACAGCCGTCGGAGTTTTTCAACACGGGCAAACAACAAAAAGGCCCGCGCCGAAGCGCGGGCCCTTGTTTCAGCGATTCAGAATCGCTTACTTGGAGACGGGGTCTTCGTCCGACGCTTTCACGACGAACTTGACGACGCCCCAGTCGCTGGCGGAAGCCGAAACGGTCTCATCGAAGGCAACGTCATCGCCATCGCCGTTAATGCCGACGAGGAACGAATCGACAAGCACGGGGTCGGTACCGGTAACGTCGTAGAGCGCGTAGTAGAGGCCGGACTTGACGTCATCGACAGTGACGGTGGCGGCGCCACCGTCCAGAGAAACGACGGCCTTGGGAGCATCCGTCGCGGCGTCGACGTTGGACACGCTGTCGCCGTAGTACGCGACGACCTTGGAAGCGCCTTCGTAGTTGACGGCGGCACCACCGACGGTGGTGTAACGGAGCGTCTTGAAGTTGCCGTTCGCATCGTACACGCGGATGAACTTGAGGGTGTCGAAACCGCCGGAACCATTCGCCTTCGTGGCGTTGAAGGCGACGGTCTTGTTCACCGAATCGGCGTAAGCGACGGTGGATTCGGCATCCTCGGACCCGGTGTTATCGTAGAACGGAGGCAACGGCTCGGAGCCGGCGGCAACGGCCTTGCCGACGAAATTGTCGACATAGCCCGAACCCTTGAAACCGAGCGAAGCGACGGCGGTGGCGCTGGAACCCGTGGCATAGCCGTCAGACGAACCGACGGGATCGCCGTCAAGTTCGAAAAACGCCTTCTGCGTATCGGTGTAATCCATGATGATCGTGACATCGTGCCAACCGGCTTCGACGTCCGAAGCGAGCGACACCCACGCGCCATCGACGTAAGCCTTCAGCACACTGCCGTCGGCGGTGTCGAGATAAACGGCGGTCTGGGCGCCGTCTGAAACCGTCGGAGGTTCATCGGAACCGACGAGATACACCTGCATTTCAAGCACGGTCTTGTCGGAATCGCCGGAATAGGTTTCCGGCGTGTAGAGAAGCTCTTCGCCGTTGGTTTCGAGCTTGAGGGCCGGAGCGCTGTCATTGAGACGCCCGGTCGGAATATCCGAGGTGACAATGGCGGACGCATCCGCGGTCGCTTGCGTCCACTTCGCATCCAGCGCCGATGTGAAATCGACGGAGAACCAATCGTTGGTGACCTCCGAGGCTCCGGCCTGCACAGCGAAGCAAAGAACACCGGCGGCGAGAATTGCCGTGAGTGAGGATTGTTTCATGTTTATCGTTTGTTTTATGTTTTCGGTGATGAAAAAGAGGCTTTGCCCGGATAAGGGCGGCCTACGTATCGGGGAGTATAGAAGAATCCGCGAAATGAATCAAGTCGAATCAAATAAATTTATCAATTTCGAGATTTGCAAGAAAAAGCGCAAAATACTAGAATCCGCCCCCTCTAAACGCGCCGGACGGCGCATTCAAATCAAGGAGAAAACATGGTTTATTCAACCGAAGTCGAGCACCAGTGCCCGTTGGCCAAGGGGTGCAACCACGGTCCGGCGCCCATTCCCGAAGAGGGCAAGTGGGTCCAGGCCAAACAGACCAAGGACATTTCCGGCTACACGCACGGCATCGGCTGGTGCGCGCCCCAGCAGGGTGCGTGCAAGCTCTCGCTCAACGTGAAGGACGGCATCATCGAAGAGGCCCTCGTCGAGACGATCGGCTGCTCGGGCATGACGCACTCGGCCGCCATGGCGTCCGAAATTCTCGTCGGCAAGACGCACCTCGAAGCCCTCAACACGGACCTCGTCTGCGACGCCATCAACACCGCTATGCGCGAACTCTTCCTGCAGATCGTTTACGGCCGTACTCAGAGCGCCTTGAGTGAAGCCCCCCTCCTCATCGGCGCCGGTCTCGAAGACCTCGGCAAAGGCCTCCGCAGCCAGGTCGGCACGATGTACGCCACCAAGCTCAAAGGGCCCCGCTACCTCGAAATGGCTGAAGGCTATGTCACCCGCTGCGCCCGCGACGAAGACGACGAAATCTGCGGTTATGAATTCGTTCACTTCGGCAAAATGATGCAGTGGATTAAAGACGGCATGAGCGCTGAAGACGCCCTCAAGAAAGCCACCGGTCACTATGGCCGTTTCGACAATGCCAAGAAATACATTGACCCGCGCAAAGACTAAGAGGAGATTTAAACATGGCACTTTTTGAAAGTTACGAACGTCGTATTCCTCAAATCAATGCAGTCTGCGCAAAATATGGCATTAAAGACCTCGATGATG
>JAZUJQ010000210.1:0-8388 GCA_045642845.1 Kiritimatiellia bacterium | reverse complement strand
AGAACGGCATCAGCGCCATCGCCAGCGCGTAGCCCGGAACGAGCGCCGCCTCGATCGGGAAATGAAACACCGCGCGGCACAGCGCCAGCGCGATCGCGGCACCCGTGCCGACGGACAGAAAGAACAGCAGCGTGCGCCGGCGGATGACCCCGCCCGTCGCCTCTTCGACCTGTTCGCAGAGCACCCACACCGCGGGTTCGGCGCACACTATTATCGCGCCTATGACCACGCCCGTGCCGACGGCCAGCGCGGTCCACGCACCGCCCTTGGCCGCGGCCGCGGCGCCGAGCGTCGCGCCCAGTTCGGCACCCGCCTGCATGAAACCGCATTTGACGCCGAACAGCAGCACGGTGAGTCCGATCAGCGAATAGACGAAACCGATCGCCATGCGGGCCATCTGGCGGCCGGTCATTTTCAAAAGCGTCAGCCTGAACGCGATGAACATCGCGAAAAGCGGCAGCATCGCGGAAAGCGCTTCGCCGAACACCTGCGGCAGCAACGCCGCGAAACCGACGGACGCCGTCTCCGCTTCGGCCGCCGTCCCGCCGCCGGAAACGAAAAGCGAATACACGAGCGCCGCGAGCACCGGGCCCACCGAAGCCATTCCGGTCAGACCGAAGCCGTCACCGCCGTTCTCGCGCGAAGCCGCCGCGCCGAGGCCGAGCGCCATGATGAACGGCACGGTCATCGGCCCCGTCGTCGCGCCGCCGGAGTCGAAGGCGATTCCGGCGAACCCGTCCGGCGCGAACCGCGCCACGGCGAACAGCGCCGCGTACGCGATGAGGAAAACCCACTTGATCGGGAGCCGCAGCATTTCGCGCAGCAGTCCGAGCGCGAGGAACACGCCCACGCCGCCGGCGATCGAAAAAACCAGCGCCGTTTCGTTCACGCCCGGAACCGTGGCGGCGACCTGATCGGCGAAGACGCGGATGTCCGGCTCGGCCGCCGTCACGATCGCGCCGATCGCGAACGCCACGCCGAGCAGCAGAGCGGACGAGCGTTTGGCGACGAGCGCCGCGCCGCAGCGCTCGCCCAAAGGCCGGATGCCGACGTCCACGCCCAGCAGAAACACGGCCAGCCCGACGATGAGAAGCGCACCTCCCAGCGCGAACCCTCCGAGCAGCGCCGGCGGCAGCGGCGCGACGGTGAACCCGAGCAGCGCCACGATGCCCATGACGGGCAGAACCGAGAGCGCGGTCTCACGCAGTTTTCCGAGCGGGTTCACGATCCGCGGTCACCTTTCCCTATTTGAACTTTCCGGCGGCGCGCAGAAACGCGGGCCGCGACGCGGCGATGACCTCGTCCTCCACGCAGAACGCCAGACGCACGTAGCCGTGCAGACCGAAACCGCCGCCGGGGACCGCCAGAACGTGTTCTTCGAGCAGCGCGTTCACGAATTCGAGTTCGTCCGCGACCGGACTTTTCACGAAGAAATAAAACGCGCCTTTGGGCAAAGTGAACTCCAGCCCGGCTTCGGAAAGGATCGCGGCCATCGCGTCGCGGCGGCGTTTGTACACCGCCACGTCGACCTTCGCGTCGCACGCTTCCTGAAGGATTTTCTGCCCGATCGCCGGAGCGTTGACGCTGCCGAGGATGCGGTTGGCCAGCACGAGGCCGGACACCAGATCCTCCGCGCCTTCGCCGATCGCCGGATTCACCGCGAGGTATCCGATGCGTTCGCCCGCCAGAGAGAGCGTTTTGGAGAACGAGCCCACGACGACCGTGGCGGGGTACGCCGCGAACATCGACGGAATTTCGCCGTCGGTGTAATTGAGCGCGCGGTACGGCTCGTCCGAAAGCAGAAACACCGTGCGTCCGTTTTTCTCCGACGCCTCCGCGAGGATTTTTCCGAGCGCGGCGAGATCCTCCGCTGGATAAATCTGGCCCGTGGGGTTGTTCGGCGTGTTCACGATGACGGCGCGCGTGCGCGGCGTGACCGCCGCGGCGATCGCGGCGAGGTCGAGCGAGAAATCAGCTTCATGCGTCGGCACCGGAACGAGCCGTCCGCCGAAGTTGCCGCAGTAGTTGCCGTATTCGACGAAATACGGAGACGGCACGATCACTTCGTCGCCCGGCTCGAGCACGGCCCGGAAGAAATCGTTGATGCCGCCGGCCGCGCCGACGGTGACGACGATGTTCGCCGCCGGGCATTCCACGCCCTGTTCGCGGGAGACGAGTTTCGCGAGGGCTTCGCGCGTGGCGGGGTATCCGGCGTTGGGCATGTATCCGAGCGCGAACGGCTTGTCCGACTCCGCCGCGATCTTCGCGAGCGCGGACTTGACCGCGGGAGGCGGAGGCAGATCGGGATTGCCGAGCGAAAAGTCGTAGACGTTGGCCGCGCCGTATTTCTTGCGCAGTTCGATGCCCTGTTCGAACATCTTGCGGATGACGGATGAACCGCCGAGCGATTTCTGAACGGAAGAAGAAAGAAGCGTGTGCATGGTTTTCAACGGGGTATTACGTCAAGAGAATACGTGCCGAGGTCCTCCGGCTTGCGCGTGAGCCACGCGCCGTCGGTGAAATCCGGCATCGGGACCGGTGCGCCGCCGAGCGCGATGGACGCTTCGGAAAGCGGGGTCACGGCCATGAGCACCGCGGCGTCGTAGACGTCGAGCGTCATCGGCGTATGGTTCTGCAGACTCTCCACGTAGCTGCGCAGAGCGAGATAGTCCATGCCGCCGTGGCCGCCGCGGCTGCCGAATTCGATGTATTTCTTCCAGAGCGGATGCTCGTATTTGCGCAGCAGCTCGTCGGCGTTCTGCCAGTTCTCGCACCATTCGCCGGGCTTGCGTCCCGGGGAAACGCCCTCGATGTAGATGTGGGAGCCGTCCTCCTGCCATACTCCGCGCGTGCCCTGCACCATGACGCGGCGCGAATAGGCCCGCGGAAGGGTGCAATCGTGCGTGAGCGTGATCGTCTCCCCGTTCGCGCAGCGCATGACGGTCGTGACGACGTCGCCTTCGGTGAACACCGGATCGACGAGGTCCTTGCGGTTTTTCGCGCACCATTCGCGCATCCCGCGCGCTTTCGATGCGAACGCGGAAAGCGAAAGGATCGCGTTGCCGCGGCCGATGTTCAGGTACTTGAGGATCGGTCCGAGCGCATGCGTGGGATACAGCTCGCCGTTGCGGTGCATGAAGTTGTCCATGCGGTAATGGTGATTCCTGTCGCCCAAGCCGATTTCTTCGCGCAGATCGTGGCAGTAACCGCCCTCGCAGTGGATGAGCTCGCCGAACAGGCCCTTGCGGACCATGTTGAGCGCGGCCATCTCGTTGCGCCCGTAGCAGCAGTTCTCGAGGAACATCAGAGGCACGCCCGTCGCGCGGCTCGTGCGCACCATTTCCCAGACGGACTCCACCGACGTGGCGCCGCCGACCTCGATCGCCGGCGGCTTCCCGGCCTTCATCGCCCGCACGGCGAGCGGAATGTGAGTCTGCCACGACGTCATGATGACGACGCCCTCGATGTCGTCGCGCGCGAACACGTCTTCCGGATTCTTCGTGAAGTCGGGCTTGAATCCCTGATGCTTCTCGGCGAGTTCCGCCGCCTTTTCGGCGCGGTCGCCGAAATCATCGCAGACGACCGCCGCTTTGACTTCGGGCATTCCGAGAACCGTGCACATCTGGTCGCGTCCGCGCGCGCCCAGTCCGATTATTCCGAGACGGATTTCCCGCCCGGGTTTGCCAAGTTTCTTCATGGGGCGCTAGTCTACCACTTTTTGCGGTTTGTGTTCCGCTCCGCGTCACCCATCCGGCGCGCACGGATTGAAAAATGCTTGAAGTCAGTTGATGCAAGTGCGGAGGCTGAACGCCGCGAAGCACGGCGAAGCGGTGGCGAAGCCTGTTTGCCAGCCGTCGGAGTTTCTCATCCCGCGCCCTGGCGGCGTTTGGAAAGAAACTCCGATACGTGGCGCTCCCGCTACCGCCGTTATCTGAGGATCAGAGAAGTCGGCCCCTGCGGAATCGCGGAGAACCAGCAGCCGCCGTACCGTCCGAGAAGCTTGCGGACGGCCCTCACTTCCGCGGACGGCGTGTCAGTGACATCCGCGAGCGGAACGAAGTTATCCTCATCCGACGTCCAGTTTTCGGTTCCGACGATGGAAGAATGGATGATGATCTTCGACTTGTCGACCCCTTCGCGCACCCAGACCGACACATCAGTGACCGGACGCTTCCTCGGGAAGTCAAGAACCAGAACGCCGCTCGACGGCACTCCGTACACGAATTCCGGCGGCAGCGTGTCCACGTCCGCCGACAGAACGATGTTGGTGAACGCGGTGGCGCTGTAGAACGGATACTTCACGTTCTTGACGGCATTCGTCATTTTCGGAAGAAACGCGGAAGTGAAACCGCACGCCGCGAAACATCCCTCGTACATCAACGAAAGTTCCGGAGCGACAAGCGCACCGCCTTTGAACGACCCCTGGTTGGCGGTGCCGCTGCGGAACGCGCGGTCGCCGACGGAGACGCATTTCGGCAGGATGCAGTCGCCGGTGATGCCCGAAACGTCCCTGAACGCGTTGTCGCCGATTTCCTCCACCGACCAGAAATCCACCGGCCCGGTGATCGGGCAGTATGCGAACGCCCACTTGCTGATGACGGCGATTCCTTCGCCGTTTTCCTCGGTCGGCAGAACAAGCCCGGTCACCGCGGCCGGCTTGGGATCGAAAGCGTACTCGCCGATGGCCTTCACCGGCGGCTCGCCCGCAGCCACGAGGTCCTTGTTGAGCGAACTCATGTCCAATTCGCCCGAACCCGAAACGTATTTGGCGATCGAAAGCGGTTTGTCGACGCCGTCCAGAACGCCGTTGTAAGTCGAGACCGTGAGAATCCAGTCGTCCTTGACTATCGAATTGCCTTCACGGAACCACGGACGCGAAAACGACGCTTTGATCCGTTTGGCTGCGTCCATCGTGATTTCGACCGGGTTGTTCGTGGTCTCGCCGCAATCGCCGGTCCATTTCGTGAACGTCGACGCCACCGGCGTTTCCATCGGGATTCCGCGCACGGCGACAAGCTCGCCCAGCTGGAAATAACCGCCGGCGGTCGCGGTATCCGATGGATCTTCGACATCCACGGCCGGCGTGAACGAAAACTCTTCCGAACCGCCGTTCTTGTCCACGTAGAGACGGTAATGCGTCGGAATCCACTTCCACGTGAGACGCGTGGTCACGCCGGAGTTCACGTAGGTGTAAGAATCACCGACGTACTCGACCGGCTCGCTCCATGTTTCGCCGCCATCGTCGGAAGTCTCGAGCGTGTATCCGGACGCGACGTAACGGACGCCGTCCTTGAAAAACGCCGTCGGCGCCGAACACGCGACGGACGCGCCCAAAGCGGGGCTCTGCACGCCGGCTCCGGGCACGGGCGCTCCGATGCCGCTCGGCTCGTTCGCGATCACGAGCTGCCCGGGGTCAGACGATTTTCCGTAAAACCGGTACCCGTCGATGTCGTAATTCACGGCGATTTCAGCGGCCGACAGCACGCGGGAGTACACGCGGATGTTTTTGATCGATCCGCTCCACCAGCCGTAGCCGCGGCCGGCGCGCATGTCTCCGATGTTTATGCGTTTGACTCCGCCTTTGGTCGAGCCTTTCGTCGTTCCCTCTCCCACCTTGACGCCGTTTTCGTAAAAAACGACGGTTTTCGTGGTCGCGTCGAGCGTGACCGAGCGCGTGGCTAAAACCGAGTTGTTGTTTGCCTCCAGATCGGCGCCCTTGACGAACGAAGTCCCTTCGTAGTTGTACCCGCCCGCCATCGCTTCCGCGCCGATCGTGCCGGTTGACGGCTGACCGGACGCAAGATACAGCAAACGCCCGCCGTCTGTCCCGTTGTCAATTCCGACGACATAGCTGTAGCCGTTCTTGGATTGCCCGTCCGCCATCGCCCCGACGTATTCGATCGTCCAGCCGTCCCCCGTGCCGACGGCCGTCGACGACGAGGAGGAATACATCCACCCGTGCGAACAGTAATCGCCCGCGCAATCGCCCAGCCGTATTTCTCCGTCCGCGACTTTGTCATCCGGATGCGCGACGCGCGTCTTGTTGTAGCCGTTGTTGCCGACCACCGGCTTCAAGTCGAAAGACGAACCTCCGGATCCGAGGTTCACCACCAGAACATCGCTTCCTCCGTTGTCCTCGTTGTCCGCGCCGTCGTACTGTATCACAAGGCCCGATTGATCGTAACTCGTGTGGTCGTAAGCCGAAACCGGGCAGACCAAAAACGAGGACAGCAGCGCGCACGAAACAAATTCAATGGATTTTTTCATCGATTTCTCCTGATCGGAAGACGCCTTCCGCAATTGATTGTACAAAACAAACGTTCGTAAACAATGACCCGATTCGGGTTTGTCGGTGAAATCCGTTTTTGCTATCATCGCGCCGATCGGCCGATGCCGGAAACCACATTTTTAGCCATGAAAAAATCCATTGCCGGAATTCGTTCGCTGACGGCCTGCGTGATCGTCGTCGGCGTCACGCTCGTCTGCTGCCCTCCCGCGCAAGGCGCGGCCTTCGGCGTTTCGAAAATTTTCGCATCGAACATGGTGCTTCAACGCGACCGTCCGGTGCCCGTCTGGGGCAAGGCCGCGCCCGGCGAAAACGTGAGCGTGACGTTCGCCGGTCAAACGGTTTCCGCCGCCGCGGACGCGAACGGCGACTGGCAGGTTGAATTGAAGCCCATGCCGGCCTCGAAAGAAGACCGCGCGATGACAGTCGCCGGGGAAAGCGGCTACGTCGAATTCCAAAACGTGCTCGTGGGCGACGTCTGGCTCTGCTCCGGGCAGTCGAACATGGAGATGTCGTTCAAGTGGGGCGTTTACGACGGAGAGGAGTTCAAAAAAGAATCGGTGGCATTTCCTCAGATCCGCCATGTGAAAATCGCAAAAACCACGCGTCTCAAACCGGAACCGTTCGAAGTGCCGCTCGAATCCGCGTGGAACGTCGTGTCCAACGTTTTCGACGGCGTCACCGCGACCGGCTACTTTTTCGCGCGCAGGCTTGCGAGGGAACTCGACGTTCCGATCGGTCTGGTCAACGACAGCTGGAGCGGATGCAAAATAGAGCCGTTCATCTCGGCCGACGGATTCGCTTCCGTTCCCGGACTGAAGGACTACGCCGCCAGATTCGAAGCCGTAGATCCCGCGACCGAAACGGGCCGGGCGAACATTTCCGGCGTCATCGCCGCTGTGCGCAAATGGGCGGATGACGCGGAGAGCGCGCTGGCGGAAGGTATCGTTCCCGTTTACGATCCGCCCGTGCTCCCCCTGCCGAAAGATCTCGCCGGCCAGTACAATTCGATGATAAGCCCGATCGTCAGATTCCCGATCAAGGGCGCGATCTGGTACCAGGGATGCTCCAACGGCACCGAAGGCGACGAATACGCGGACAAAACCGAGGGACTCATCCTCGGCTGGCGCAAAGCCTGGGGATACGACTTCCCGTTCTACTGGGTGCAGCTCGCCAGCTACACCGCTTCGACCGACGATCCGGCCGGCGGCAACGGCTACGCGCGCATCCGCGACGCCCAGCGCAAAGCCATGCGGATTCCGGGAACGGGCATGGCGGTCGCGATCGACGTCGGCAACCCGGGTGACATACACCCGAAAGCCAAACTTTTCGTCGGCGAACGCCTCGCGCTCTGGGCGCTCGCTAAAGACTACGGCAGGAACGTCGTCTTCTCCGGACCGCTCGTTAAAAGCGCCGTGAAAACGCAAGCCGGAACCGATGCCGGGGCCGCTGCGGTCCGTCTTGATTTCGACTGCGTCGGAAGCGGCCTCATGGTAGGCAGAAAAGAATGGAACAACAACAGCCCGGTCGAAGAAGACACCGAAGCGGCCGGCAAACCCGCGGGTTTCGCGTTGTGCGGCGCCGACGGAAAATGGCATTGGGCCGACGCGGAAATCGCCGGGAGCTCGGTGATCGTGTCATCCCCCGACGTTTCCGATCCCGCGGCGGTGCGGTACGCCTTCCGCGCGAACCCGCTCGGAAAGTGCAATCTCTACAACAAAGAGGGTCTTCCCGCCTCGCCGTTCCACCTAGACGTGGAATGACCGCCGGAGCGCCGGCCTCTCACGCGAACACCGAAAGCGCGTAGCGCACGGTGGACATCGCGTCTTTGCCGTAGAAATCCGCGCCCATCGCATCGGCGTGCGCCTGCGTCAGCACCGCGCCGCCGACCGCTATCCGGCAATCCGGCGAAGCGGCGTGCACGAGTTTCACAGTCTCTTCCATCGCGCCGACGGTGGTGGTCATGAGCGCCGAAAGTCCGATCATGCGCAGTTTGTTTTCAAGCACGCACTTCACGATCGTTTCCGGCGCGACGTCCTTGCCCAGGTCGATCACTTTGAAGCCGTAGTTTTCGAGCAGCGCGCGCACGATGTTCTTGCCGA
>JAZUJQ010000209.1:0-3285 GCA_045642845.1 Kiritimatiellia bacterium | reverse complement strand
ATTTCGACCTCGCAGCTTTCGCAGGCGGGGGCGGGGACCGCGGTGACCGTGTAGGCGCGGGTGAGCGCGCTGCCGCATTCCACGCGGTACTGGAACGACTCCGCCACGGCGCCGACGGTGAAACTGTAGTGGCGGACGTTTTCGCCGTCCGTGCGTTCGGCGGAAGTCTGCGCCATGCGCTCGGCGGTTTCGCGGCCTCCGGAAAGAGGGCGGCAGCGCACGTACGCCTGGCCGGGGAATCCGCCGACGATCGCGAGATCGACCGTGAACGTTTCGTTCGCGAGAATCACGGCGTCGCCGGGCGTGACGTGGAGACAGTCGGCGTAAAGGTTGTCGACTTCGGCCGTCGGCGCGACGGCGCGCAGCATGAGCCGGCCCACGCTGCGCGGCCAGAGCGCGAACAGCAGCGCGAGAATCGCGACGGCCGTCGCGGCGGCCGTGAATTTCGGTTTGATCGTGCGCGTCGTGAATTCGCGTTTGGGCGAGATTTTTCCGGCGTCGACCGAGGCGTCTTCGGCGACCACTTTGAGCAGCGCTTCGGAGCCTTCGGCGAGGGATTCGGGCGAAGCCATCAGTTCGACGACCGTCGAAAGCGATTCCTGCAGCTCCGGATGGTTGCGTTCGATGAGCGCCGCGAGGCGCGCGGGCGTGAGTTTTTTCGAGAGGGGTGCGATCAGCGTCACGTGCGCCGCGACGCCGACGGCGGCGAGCGCGGCCGCGAAGAACAGCCAGCGCATGACGTGGCTGGAAATCGTGACCATGGCGTCGACCGCCATGATGCAGAGAATCGCGATGACCGCCGTGGCGATCACCGCGAAAATCCCGCGCAGGCAGATGATGGCCCTGATCCGCGATGCGGCGGCGCGCAGAGTTCCTGCGATCTTCGGGGGCAGGGCCTCGAACGGAATATCCGGGATTGACGACGAAGCGAGCGGCTTCGCGGGCGCTTTGCGGCGGAAAACATCCGCAAGTTTCATACCAGACTTCCTTTCTTCCTGAGAATCCATTCTGCGGTTAGGACGGCGACGAGCAGCAGGAACACCTGCCAACGGTCCCACAGATACGTTTCCGTGCGGTCGCGCGTGATGCGGTTTCCGTCGCCGAACAGGTCGGCGAGTTCGTCCATGCGCGAAGGCGTGACGACCTTGCCGCCGGACAGGGCGGCCATGCGGTCCGGCACGGAGCGCGACGCGGAGACGGCCACGAATTCGGCGGGACGGTGCGCGGTCACGACGACGAAGCGGGTGCGGACGTCGCCCGGATGTTCATCGCCGAGAATGCGTTCCGCTTCGCGGCAGTCGAGGCGCACGATGTAGTTTCCCGGAACGTCGATCGGATCGGTGTCGGCTTCGTAGAATCCGTTCGAGTCCTCGCGGTAGCGCAGACGCACGGAGCGCAGTTCGCGGCCGTTTTCGTCCATGATAACGGCGCGCGGCGAAAGTCCGTCGAGCGCGTTGAAGTCGGTGTCCTGGAATCTGGCCTGAATGCGGATGCGGTCGGTCGGCACGTAGCGCAGCTGATCGGTGCCGAGGCGCAGGTACATGTTGCCGGCGCGGAGTTTTTCACCCGCTCCCCAGCGCAGAATCTGCCCCCAGAAGCGGTGGTGGCGGACGTCGCCGACGCGGTAGCGGAGGCGCCACGTGCGATCGGTGTTGAGCTGCAGCACCTTGCCGCGGCCCTGGTTGCGGACGACGACGAGCGAATTCGCCGCCTGCCGTTCCCGCATTTCGGCGAGGCGGCGCACGGCGGCTTCCGGATCGTCGTCGATATCGCGCGCGGCGAGGCGCGCGACGTCGCCCGCTTCGACGGAATCCGTGGATTCGGCCCATGCGAGCACTTCGGCGCCGGGTTTCACGCCGAGCACGGGGTGGCGCCATCCGAGCGTCGGAAGGTCGTTCCAGATCTGTTCGTTTTCGAACGACGAGCTGGACTGCTGCATGGCCGGGTGTCCGCGCCCGGACGGCGCGAGGCGCAGATGGAAATCGGATTCGGGCGCGTCGAAGAGCGGCCCGTCGCTTTCCTCGTATTCGACCGGGATCAGATTTTTGAGCGCCTGCGAACGGATGGTGTGGGGAAACGCGCGCGGTCCGTCGATGAAGACAAGCATCGCGCCGCGGTCTTCGACGCAGTAGCGGAGTTCTTCGACGACGCCCGGCGTGAGCGTGTCCTCGCCGAGATCGCCGATGATGATGACGTCGAATTTGCGCCATTCGGCGCGGCTGACCGGAAGCGAACCGCTTTCGGAGTCGCCGAATTTGCGCGATGCGCTCGCCGGCGGGAGATCCGCGGGCGGTTGGCCGTTCACGACGTCGGGGTGGAACAGCAGTTCCTGCAGATGCACCGATTTGTCGCGGCCGTAGAAGAGGTTGCGGAGGTAGCGGAATTCCCAGCGCGGATAATCGTCGACGAGCAGCACGTTCGTGCGGTCCTCGGTCACGGCGACGTCGAGCGTCCATTCGTTGTTGTCGGGGAATTCCTCGTTTTCGATGCGGTCGACGACGAGTTTGTACGTGCGCACGCCTTCGCCTTCGGCCAGATCCGTGAATCTGAATTCGCGGGAGAAGTCGTCGGTTTCGATGTACAGCGTTTCCTCGCCGACGGTTTCTTCGCCGAGCATGAGGCTCACGTGCGCTTCTTTGCCGCGCGCGCCGGTCGCGACGAACGTGCCGCCGATGCGGATTTTGTCGCCGTCGAAAACCGATTCCGGCGCATGCGCTTCGGCGAGCGCGAGGTCGACGGGCGGGCGCGTGCCGCCGATCAGCAGGCTGTGCACCGGGATGTCGGCGGAGCCGAGGCGGCGCGTCACCGCGTCCACGCCCGCGTCGCCGTTGTGGCGGCCGTCGGAAATCACGAGGAATCCGGCGAGCTCTTCGAACGGGATTTCGCGGATGGCGTTTTCGATCGCGCGCGTGAAGTCGGTCGAGGAACGGAATGATTTTTCGCGGACGGCTTCCGCTTCGTCGCCGCTTTCGCGCGGGACGAGCAGGGATGCGCGGGATTCGCTTTCGGCCGTGGCGCCGAACCGGTAGAAGTCGATGTCGTGATCGGCGGCGATGCGTTCAAGCAACGCCCCTCCGCGGGATTTGCCGTCCGCGAACAGCCTGCGGACGATTTCCGCGCGCGGAATCTCCGTGCCGACAGTGAGCGCGGCGCGTGCGGCGTCGTCCATCGTGTCGAATCGCGCGAGCGACGCGGCGTCGCGCACCGTCGCGGCGACGAGCGACATCTGCGACAGGCCGTTGGATATTTTCGAGATCAGCGCCGTCGCGGAGGCGTCCGGGTCTT
>JAZUJQ010000208.1:0-4055 GCA_045642845.1 Kiritimatiellia bacterium | reverse complement strand
GCCGAGGTCGGTGATGATGTCGCCGAACATGTTGTCGGTGACGATGACGTCGAACTGGCCCGGATCCTGCACCATGAGCAGACAGATCGCGTCGACGTGGCGGTAGGCCAGTTCGACGGTCGGGTATTCCTTCGCCATCTCCTTGGCGGCGCGGTCCCAGAGTCCGAAAACGTTGGTGAGGACGTTCGTCTTGCCGGCGAGCGTGAGCCGCGCGGTTTTACCGGCTTTTCTGGCCTCGTCGGAAAGGCCGCGGAACGGCGAAGCCGCGGTGTGGCGCTTCTTCGCGAGTTCGAACGCGTAACGCAGGCAGCGGTCGACCTGGAAACGGCTGTAGACCCAGTCCTGGGAAGCGATTTCCTGCGGCGTGTCCTTCATCATGACGCCGCCCATGCCGGTGTAGACGCCGCCGGTGTTCTCGCGGACGATCACGTAGTCCATGTTCTCGGGCGTCGCGCCTTTGATCGGCGACTCGACGCCGGGGTAGAGCTTCACCGGACGCAGGTTGATGTACTGATCGAAATCGAAGCGGAGCTTGAGCAGAATTCCGCGTTCGAGGATCCCCGGAGGCGCGCTCTTGGCGCCGGGGCCGGAAAGACCGACCGCGCCGAGGTAAACCGCGTCGAACGTGCGCAACGTCGCTTCGTCGGCGTCGTCGACGAGGTGCCCCGTCTCGAGATAGCGCCGGCCGCCGAAATCGAACTTCTTGACGTTGAGACCGAAACCGAACTTCTTTGCGGCGGCCTTGAGAACCTTGATGCCTTCGGCGGTCACTTCGGGACCCGTGCCGTCTCCGCCGATCACCGCGATTTTGTATGTTTTCATTTGGTGGTGTCTGATTGCTTGGTTGTCCGGCCGCGCGCTGCGCGCGGACGTCAGAAAAATTTCTTTATCAGCGCAAGAACGCCCTGCTTCCACGGCACGCGGTGCGAAACGCCTGTCTGACCCTTGAAACGGTCCAGATTGGCGACGTACCATTCGTAGTTGCGCAGAAGGGCGTCTTTGTTGGAATATTTCGGAGCGAAGCCGAGCTTGGCCTTGGCCTTGTCGATCGAAACGAACGAGTCGGTGCACGCGGTTTCGTAGACCCACATGTAAAGCGGGGAAAGGTGCAGCTTTTCGAGAAAACGGAGCGCCCAGATGACGGGACGCGCCGGGAAGCCGATGATGCGTTTGCCGTGGCCGGCGCGGTCGAGCACGGCCTGATAGTCCCCGCCCATCGTCGTGAACTCCTCGGCGCCGATGTTGAACACGTCGTTCACCGTGTCGCGGTCGAGCGTGAGGCACGCCCAGATGGCGTCGCACAGATCCGCCACGTCGAGCAGCTGGTAGCGGTTTTTCCCGTCGCCGATCATGGGGAAGTTGTGTCCGGTGAACGCCCAGTCGTAGAGAAGCACGAAGACGCCGAGGCGCTCGGGGCCGATGAAACTCTTCGGGCGCACGATCGGGACGCACAGACCCTTTTCGCGGAACTCGGCGCACACGGCCTCGGCCTCGACCTTGGCGATGCCGTAGGGGCCGACGCCGTCGAGCCTGTCGGTTTCGTGAAGCGGATGGTGATCGGGGATTCCGTAGACGGCGGTGGTGGAAATCTGCACGGCGCGCTGCACGCCGTTCTCGAGAGCCGCGCGCATCACGTTGCGCGAACCGTCGAGATCCGTCGATCGGATGTCCTCCGGCGAATAAAGCGGAAGTGCGGCGGCGCAGTGCACGACCATGTCGTAGCCGGCCATCGCGGCCTTGAGCGTTTCGAAATCGCGGATGTCGTTCTTGAAAACCTTGACGCGCGAAGCTTCCGGATAGCTGAAATCGGCGATGTCGTATGACGCGATTTCCTCCACGCCGCGCGCGAAGAGAGAACGGATGAGATTGATGCCGAGAAAGCCGGCCCCGCCTGTTATGAAAACTTTCATGAACGGTCCCCTATCCTTTGAAAATCACGAATTTGCGCAACACGTAGTTGAACATGACGGCGGTCACGAGATTCGCGGCGAACGCGATCGAGGTCTGGACGCCCCACACCGCCACGAGGCGGTTCATCGCGAACGTGCCGAGCGCCGTCGCCAGCGCGCTCACGGCGCAGAACGAAAGAAACTCGAGCCACATCGAAAGCCGTCCGGGCTTGAACACGAAAACGCGGTTGAGAACGTAGCAGAAGACGTTCGCCGGAACGAACGCGCAGATGTTGGACCACACCGTGCGCGAGGCGCGGAGCGACTCGTCGACCTCCGGCGCGGCGACGCCGAAAAGCCGCACGATCGGATCGGCCGCCGTGACGCAGGGAAACACCTTCCACGCGAACAGGGAGAACGCTATGACGTTGACGGCGGTCGCCAGCGCTCCGACGACGCCGTATTTGGCGAACTGGATCAGCGGATGCGCGTCGGCGCCGCCGCCGGAAAACTGGCGGACGAACCCGCCGAACGTCGTCGGAAACGGAACGCCGCCCCGGCTCTGTGAGGCATCGTTCATTTGAGCGCCGAAATCGGTATGAGACGCGCTTCGAGCCCGGCGCGGTCGAGCTTGAGCAGATCGTCGAACGCGATCGCGTCGGCGAGTCTGAAACTTCCGCACGCAAGGCGGCGGAGCGACGTCATGTGCGCGCCGCAACCGAGTTTTTCGCCTATGTCGTTGCACAGCGTGCGGATGTACGTGCCTTTCGAAACGCGCACGGTGAACGCGGCGTCGGGATTCGCGAACGAATCCAGTTTGAACGAAGAAACGTGCAGAAAGCGCGGTTTGCGCTCGACCTCTTCGCCGTTGCGGGCCATCTTGTAAAGCCGGCGTCCGTTTATTTTGACGGCCGAGACCATCGGCGGCGTCTGGAAAATGTCGCCCGTGAAATCCGACGCGATGACCCCGCGGAGAGCGTCCTCCGTGACGCCCGAAGGATCGGAACCGCCGACCGGCTCGCCCTCGGCGTCCTGCGTGTTCGTGGCGACGCCCAGACGCAGCGTGCCGGAATAAGTCTTGTCGCCGCCCATCACGCGGTCCTGAATGCGCGTGGCGGCGCCGATCAAAAGCACCAGCAGACCGGTCGCGCCCGGATCGAGCGTGCCGCCGTGCCCGGTCTTTTTGAGACCGAACGCATGGCGCACGCGCACCACGACGTCGCTCGACGTCGGACCGACGGGTTTGTCGACCAGAAGAATGCCGTCCGGATCCGTCATTTGCCCGATTTTTCGTCTTTCTTGCCGAGTTCCCAGACGACGACGCTCTTTTCTTCGGAAATCACGTCGTCGGAGTAATAATCGGCGTGGCCGTCCGCGAACACCATGACGCTTCCGGCCGAATGACGGAACGCCGTTTTGTGATTTTCTGGCAGAATCACCATGTCCTTGGACACGCCGCTCTTCCAGCCGTCCGGCGTTTCGCTTATCACGACGAGGCGCGACACGTAGGTGTTGAGCTGCGGCAGACGCAGACGCGTCGTGTACGGTTTTTCCTTGGCGGCGTTGATCCAGGAGTTGAACGTGTAGCTGGAATAGTACTTCGTGTTGACCTCGCCGCCGAATTCGACGATATCGGCGACCTTGGCGTCGCCGTGATCGCTCGAGCAGGTGAACATCGACTTCACGCCGACGCCGGGAACGGGAACGCCGCCCTTGCTCGCCGCAAGCTCCTTCATGGTCGGCGCATCTATGTATTTCGGAAGCAGGTTGTACCACGCCTTGGCGTCGTTCACGTCGGCGTTGCCTTCCGGGCATTCGGGGAAGATTTCCTTGTGCTCGTCGAGATACGAGGACAGCGCCACGCCCCATTGGCGCATGGTGCTCATGCACTCGATGCGTTTCGAACGTTCGCGCATGTTGTCGATGACCGGAAAAGAAAGCCCGGCGAGGACACCGATGATGGCTATCACGAACATCAATTCAACGAGCGAAAAACCTTTGCGTGAAAACGATTTTTTCATTGTATTTCCCTGTTGGAACGAACGTTTGGAAGTCTATACGATGCGACGCGTTTCCGCAAGTGCGCCGACGCCCGCGGCGCGCGGCAGAACGACCCTGCGGACGGCGGGCCGCACGCCGGGAAAACGCGCCGCGCCGCCGGCGGGG
>JAZUJQ010000207.1:0-4105 GCA_045642845.1 Kiritimatiellia bacterium | reverse complement strand
TCGGAGTTTTTCAACCTGCGCACGAGCAACCCGCGCCATTGCCACCGCCGTCCTACTCGTCTTACCCGTCCCACTCGTCTTACCCAACGGGCGCTCGGCAAGACGGCAAGCGTCAGCGCGGCCGATCCGTGTTATCCGTGGTTATCTGCGGCTGAACGCCGCGAAGCGCGGCGGAGCGGTAGCGGAGCATGTTTGACAGCCGTCGGAGTTTGTTTCAACACGCGCCAAAGCCACCGCCGCCGTCCCACCCGTCCTGCCTGCCTTGCACGCCGTGCGCGGCGAAAAAAATGCAACATTTCCGTTTTTCAGTTATAATTCCGGCGCGTCGTGACGCATTCGGGTGGTTCAACAGCACGGGGAGACGCCGTTTCAGATGGTTTTCAGTTCAATTTTCTTTCTTTACTATTTTCTTCCGGTTTTTCTCGCGGCGTATTTTCTGACGCCGAAAAGGTGGCGCAATGCGACCGCCCTCGCCGGGAGTCTGTTTTTCTTCGCGTGGGGCGCGCCGAGATTCATCTTCGTGCTCGTCGGATCGTGTCTGATCGACTATTTCGTCAGCCGCCGCCTCGCGCCCGGGGTTCTTTCGAAACGCGCGTCTCGGCTGCACCTCGCGGCGGTGCTGGTTCTGGACATCGGTCTGCTCGCGTATTTCAAGTACGCCAATTTCGCGGTCGCGCAAGTCCGGACTTTGCTGGAGCTGCTGAATCTGGGAACTGTCGAATGGACGGAAGTCGTTCTGCCGATAGGAATTTCGTTTTTCACCTTCCAGAAAATCAGCTATCTCATCGACGTTTACCGCGGCAACGTCGCGCCCGCGGATTCGCCCGTCGATTATCTGCTCTACATCGCGCTGTTTCCGCAGCTGCTGGCCGGTCCGATCGTCAGGTATCACGACGTCGACCTGCAGATCAAGCACCGCGAGGAAAGCACGGCGCTTTTTCTCGACGGCCTTTGGCGTTTCTCGATCGGGTTGATGAAAAAAGTCATCGTCGCCAACACGTTCGCGCGCGTCGCCGACGAAGTCTTCGACGGATACTTGATCACACCCGTCTCCCCCGCCCTCGCCTGGGCCGGCGTTCTGGCGTACGCATTCCAGCTGTACTACGATTTTTCGGGCTACTCCGACATGGCCATCGGTCTGGGCCGGATGATGGGGTTCCGTTTTCTGGAGAACTTCCGGTTTCCGTACATTTCCGGAAGCGTCACCGAATTCTGGCGCCGCTGGCACATCTCGCTCGGCCGGTTCATGATGGAATATCTCTACATTCCTCTCGGAGGCAACCGCGTCGGACGGTTCGCCGTCCTGCGCAATCTGTGGATAGTGTTTCTCGTTTCCGGAATCTGGCACGGCGCATCCTGGAATTTCGCGCTCTGGGGAGCCTGGCACGGAGCGTGGATTTCGCTCGAACGTTTCATCGGGCGCGAACGCATGGCGCGCATCCCCCGCGCATTGGGGACGCCGTTCACCTTTCTCGTCGTCGTGCTCGGCTGGGTGCTGTTCAGGGCCCCTGGCACGATCTGCGCGCTGAAATACTTCCGCCTTCTCAACCCCTGGAGCGGAATTCCGACGGAAGGAGAACTGCTGCCGGTCACGGCGCTGTCGGCTCCGCTGTTCTGGATCGTCGCCGGCCCGGCCGTGTTTTTCGCTTTCGCCCCCGCGTTCTTTCCGGCGCTTGAACGCATTCTCTCCGACGACGGACGCGACCCAGCCGTCCCGCGGTCGATCGCGTCGACGTTCTGCAGGTTCATCGTTTCCGCCGTGACAATCGTCGTCGCCACGTGCGAACTCTGCTCCACGGGTTTCAATCCATTCATCTATTTCAGGTTCTAAGACGCCATGACCGCACGTGTTTTCAGATGGTTCCTGATTTTGATCTTCGCGGCCGTTTTGATCGTCCCGCACGCGCAGAAGCGGTTCCGCCTGTGGGACGACTCCGGACTGGGACTCGTCGGCATCAGGAAAAGCTCCGCCGACTTGCCGTCTCCCGACCTGCGCTCCTGGTTCGACGGAACTTACGCCAAAGCGACGGACGTCTGGGTGCGGGAGCACATTGGGCTCCACGACTTCTTCGTGCGGCTCATGCGGACGATCCGTTTCGGACTGACCGGGCAGGTGGTCGCGCCGCCTCCCGCGAAAACCGACGTGATCGTCGGCGAGGAACCGTTCCTGTTCGAAAATCTGTACGTCATCGACGCGATCCGCCGTCCCGGGTTTTCAGAGCCGAAAATGCGCACCTATCTGCAAAGCATCGCGGCCGGGCGCGACTATCTCCGCTCGAGGAACAAAGCGCTCGTGTTCGTGCTCGCTCCGAACAAAGCGCTCCTGCGGCCGGACGCGCTCCCGCGCGCGTACCGCGGGAAGGCGGCGGACGAGCACACCGACCATCCGCTATTCCTCCGCCTGCTGCGCGAGGCCGGCGTTCCGTGCGTCGACGCGATGCAGCTTTCGCGCGAAGTGCGGAAAACTCCGGAATACGACATTTTCGAAGCGCCGCTGAGCGCGCATTGGAGCTATTACGCGGCCTGGCGCGTCTGGCTGGAAACGATCCCCGCGATCAACGGACAGAATCTCCTTCCGCCCATCCCCGTTCCGGAAACAGATCACTGCGCATTCCGCGGTCCGATCGGCATGGACAGGGAACTCAGGCCTCAGCTCAACATACTCGGCACCGGCGGAGCGAAAGAACTGACCGCGGCCTACCCCGTTCCGTCCGGGCTTCCGTTTTCACCGCCGGACAAGCTCACCGGACTTGTCGTCGGCGACAGCTACGGATTCGGGCTCGCCGACGCGATCATGCGCGCGCCGATTTTCTCGCGGCTGTTCTATTGGTACTACTGCCGCACGCTCTACGACTTCGCCTCCCCGGTTTTCAACCCGGAGCGTTCGCCCGTTTTCGGCGCCTGGAAGAAAAATCTCGTCGACGGATTCCAGCCGCCCAAAATCGAAAACAGACACATCGTCGATGAAGCGGACGCGGTCATCGTCGTGATGACGACCTTCAACATCGACAAGCAGGCGTGGCGCTTTTTCAAACTTCTCGAGGCGATGGCCGAAGAAGACTCCCGCGCCGCGGAATGATCCGACGCGACGGAGATTCAGACCGGCGGAGACGGCTGAAGAAACGTCACAGCGCGTGGCGGTTTACGAAATACACGGCGCCGAACATGCACAGCAGCGCCCAAAGATAATCCCAGCGCCACTTCTCGCCCATGAAGAAAATCAGGAACGGAACGAACACGCAAACCGTCACCGCCTCCTGAATGATTTTGAGCTGGGCCACCGAAAGTCCGCACGACGCGCCGAGGCGGTTCGCCGGAATCAGAATGCTGTATTCGCAGAACGCCATCGCCCAGCTGATGAGGATGACGACGAACAGCGGCTTCCCGGAACCGCTGTTTCCGCCGCCGTTCTTCCGCAGATGCCAATACCACGCGAAAGTCATCACGATGTTGCTGCAGAACAGCATGGCGACCGTCAACGCAGTGCCGGAAAATTTCGAAATGGCCGGAAGTTGCATGTCAGCGGTGGCTTTCGTGGCTTTCCTTCGCGTCGCGCGCGCGGCCGATGAAACGGTCGAAAATGCGGAACAGCTCGAGCCCGGCGAGCGCCAGCAGCGTCGCGGACGTGGCGAGTTTCCACAGTCCTGAAGCGGCGGCGACGCCGATGGCGGCGGTCGTCCACACGCACGCCGCGGTGGTGAGGCCCACGATCGAATGCTTCTGCACGATGATCGTGCCGGCGCCGATGAAGCCGATTCCGGTCACGATCTGCGAAGCGACGCGGCTCACGTCCACGTGCGCCGAAACGCCCTCCGCGCCCAGCTGCCCGAGCGCGATCGTGAAACCGTACTGCGAAACGAGCATGAACAGCGCCGCTCCGACGGCGACGAGAAAGTGCGTGCGCAGACCGGCGCCCTTGGAGCGGTATTCGCGCTCCAGACCGATCACGCCTCCGAGAAGCGCCGCCAGCAGCAGGCGGCAGATCATCTGATTTTCCACGGCTACCTCGATGCGGACAGACGCCCGGCTCAGTGTTTGAACGAACGCTGACCGGTGAACACCATCGCCACGCCGGCGTCGTTGCAGCAGTCGATCACGTCCCAGT
>JAZUJQ010000206.1:0-2149 GCA_045642845.1 Kiritimatiellia bacterium | reverse complement strand
TATCTCGCGACGCGGCTCGCGGCGCTGGTGCCGGAGCTCGCGGCGGAGGAAAAGTGAAATTTGCGGGGACATGGTCCTTTTGCTAGGGTACAAGCCATGTCCGCCGCAACGTTTTTCAACATGGTCAACGCCGTCGCGCAGCGCGTGCTCGCCGTGATCGCGCTCGTCGCGATCGCCGCAGGCGCGGTGCTGATGGAAGGCTGCGCCGTGTACCGCGGGCATCCGAACATCGACGGCCGGCGCCAACGCACCGTGGCGATGGAGGTGACCGGATACGATTCCGGCCCCGGATCGTGCAACTGGACGCGTGACCGCCGCGGCAGACCGGTGATCGCCTCGGGGCCGAACAAAGGCAAACCGAAAATCATCGGACAGACGGCGAGCGGCGGCATCGCGAAAAAAGGCACGATCGCCGCGGACACGTCGTATTATCCGTTCGGAACGATCATGTACGTCCCGGGCTACGGCTGGGGAACCGTGGAAGACAGAGGCGGCGACATAAAAGGGCCGAACCGGCTGGATCTGTGGTTCTCCTCGGAACGCGAGGCCCGCAAATGGGGACGCCGGAAAAACGTCCGGGTCACCGTCTATCTTCCCGAACGATGAACATGCACGGATGTAAAATCGAACACGCGCTCGTCACCGGGGCGTCCAGCGGCATCGGCGAGGCCGTGGCGCTGTGTCTGGCCCGCCGCGGCGCGAAAAGCGTGTCGTTCTGCGGCCGCGACGCCGCACGCCTTGAAGCCGTCGCCGATGCGGTGCGCGCCTCCGGAGCGGAGGCGTTTCCGCAGGTGATGGACGTCACGGACCGCGACGCGGTGCGCAAATGGATATTCGAATGCGACGCGAGAGCGCCGCTCGATCTGGTGTACGCCAACGCGGGAATCAGCACGGGCGGGCGCGAGGACGACGAGAACGCCGTGCGCGGGGTTTTCGGCGTGAACGTCGGCGGAGTGCTCAACACCGTCTACCCGGCGATCGACGTTTTCAAAAAAGACGCGCCGCGCGCCGCGCGCCGCATCGCGATGACTTCTTCGATGACCGGGTACCACGGAATGCCGCAGTGTCCCGCGTACAGCGCGAGCAAATGCGCGGTCAAAGCCCTCGGCGCCGCGCTGCGCGGACGCCTGAAGCGCAGCGGAATAACGGTGACGACGATCTGCCCTGGCTTCGTGCGCTCCCGCATCACGGATCAGAACACCTGCCCCATGCCGTTCTTCTGGGAAGCGCCGAAAGCCGCCGAAAAAATCGTGCGCGGCATCGAAGCCGGAAAAGGACTCGTCACGTTTCCGTGGCAGATGCGCTTCGGAATGTGGCTTCTGTCGGCCATGCCGGAAATTCTGTCCGAGAAACTGTTCTCGGCCATGCCGGAAAAAAACTGACGCCGGGAACCGGGCGGATAAAGAAAATCAAAACGTGAAACGTCAGACCGGAAACGGCAGCGCCATCGCGCGGAAAACCTGTTCGGCGGCGAGCGATAGATTGCGTCTTGCGTTGACCTGATCCAGCGCCTCGGCAAGCGCGCACGGTCCGCGCGTTATCGGAAAATACGCATCGACGCCGCATTCCAGCACGGCATCCGCGCCTTCGCCGATGCAACCGGCGAACGCCACCACGGGTTTGCCGTGCCGTTTGGCCAGCCGCGCGACGCCGGACGGAGCTTTCCCCATTGCGGTCTGCGCGTCGATGCGGCCCTCGCCGGTCACGACGACGTCCGCGGTTTCGATGGATTCCTCGAGCCGGACGGCTTCCATCACGAGTTCCGTTCCGGGGGCCAGCCGTGCGCCGAGAAAACGGCGGAACGCGAAGCCCAGTCCGCCTGCGGCGCCGTCGCCCGGCGTCACGGCCGGATCGCCGACCGAATCCGCGAACGCGCGCAGACGCGCATCCAGGACCTTCACCATCTCCGGAGTGGCGCCCTTCTGCGGACCGAACACGGCGCTGGTGCCGTCCGGACCGCACAACGGATTTTTCACATCGCACGCGACCATGAACTCGAAAGCCGACGGATCGAAGGCGGCGTCCGGAACGGGAGCGACGGAGTCGCCCGACGGGACGAGGCCGGGCGCCTCGAGCATTCCCCTGCCCGCGTCGTTGGTCGCGCTGCCGCCGAGACCGACGATGAATTTTTTCGCGCCGCGGCGCGCGG
>JAZUJQ010000205.1:0-2558 GCA_045642845.1 Kiritimatiellia bacterium | reverse complement strand
GAAGATCGCCGGAATCGACGCGATGCCGTATTTGGAGCACAACACGGGATTTTCGTCGACGTTCACTTTGCCGACCTTGACGACATCCGCTTTTTCGGCGGCGAGTTGTTCAAGTTCCGGCGCGAGCATGCGACACGGTCCGCACCACGGCGCCCAGAAATCAACGATCACGGGACGGTCGGCTTTGAGCACCTCCGCCTCGAAATTTCCGGAATTGAGCACGACTTCCATTGGTTTCACCTCCATGTTTTCATTTGAAATTTCCGACGTCCGACGCGTCTCACGGACATCGTCCGGCTTCGCGGCGTGTTTGAAAAATCCGGTCCACAGTGCCACGAGAATCAAGAGGACTCCGGAACAGACCGACACCTCCTTTGCGTGCGTTTTGAAAAATCCGAACACTCCGCCGAGTTTTTCAAGCGCCACGGCGGACACGATGAACGGAATCGCCAATCCGAGCGAATACTCCGCGAGCAGCACCGCGCCGCGGACGGCCCCGCCGTCGCTCGCCGCGGTGGACAGCGCCGCTCCGAGAAACGCGCCGACGCACGGCGTGAGGCACAGCGAGAACACGACGCCGAACGCGAACGCGCCCAGAACCGATTCGACCGGCTTGGCGTTTTTCAGACCGTCGAACGGCAGACGCACGACGCCGAGAAACGAAAGTCCGCACAACGCGATCACGACGGCGCAGACGGCATCGACCGTTCCGCGATGAGCGGCCAGCGCACGGCCGAGCGCACCGGCGAAAACGCCGAGCAGAATGAAAACCGCCGAAAAACCGAGCGTGAACGCGACGGCTTTCGGCAGCAGCGATCTTCCGGTCCGCGCTTTCCCGTTCGCCGCCGACCCCGCCAGATACAGAAAGTACACCGGCAGCATCGGCAGCAGGCACGGGGAAAGAAATGAAAGCAGGCCTTCGAGAAAAGTCATCGGCGGATCGTCGGCAAGGTGGTGTCTTTGGACAATGGCGCGTAATTCAGATGCACGCTGAACGCATTCGCCACTGGGAAAAGGTTAATTCTTTTGAATCGAAAAATCAATGCGGCCGGAGCGCCGGCGATGCGTATGTCGAAGAACGCCGAAAACCTGACGACCGCAGGTTCATCCGTCGATGAAGATCGGATTTGTCCAGGCGTGTCTGCCGGCCGCGTCGATGACGACCGCGCGGACGTATTTGTAGGCGCCGGCCCAATTCCGCAGAGGAAACTCCGCGTGACTGAGATCGCCGGAGTCGGAACGCTGCATGCTGGTCGGATGGCAATCGGAATGGATGCGGATCTTCGCCGCGGGGGAACACTCGACGACTATCTTGTCGCCATCGATGCAAAAGTCGTGGATTTCGGGACCGCATGAAGAATAGAAACGGCCTTCGCGGAGCGATTCGAGAATGGAATCAACCCGATTCTCGGCGGCGACGCGGACCCAGCCTTTGCAGTGGTGGTTCTGGGCGTGGCCGTCGTCCGTCGCGACGCCGTAGATGCGGATGTCCCGTCCGAGCAGGTCGTCCCAGTACAGGGCGTCGCGGTCGATGTCGTGCTCGATGACGCAGCCGGAATTCCATATTTCCATGGCGAAGTTGCCCTGAAGCCGGTCGAAATGGCGCGGCGGCGTGGAACTCCACTCCGGATGACAGAGTACCGTGAGTTGTTTCGCCTCGTGGAAACGGTCGAGGAACTTCTGGTACTCGTCCTGCGTGCGGGCGGTTCCGCTTTCGAAACGCTGGTCGTGTTCGTAGGGGTTTCCGGCCTCCTTTTCGGGGCCCAGGCAAACCGTGTGCCAGCAGCGGAATCCCCCGTCGCCCCACTGGAACGTATCGTCGAACTCCATGCCCGGCACGATCGTCACGCCCGCCTCTGGCGCGAAGTTTTCGAAATTGTACCGGCGGTGATCGGTGAGCGCGAGAAAATCGTACCCGTTCCGGGCGTGCAGACGGATGACCTCCGCCGGGTCCACTTTGCCGTCCGAGCGGGTCGTGTGGCAATGAAGCCCGCCTTTTAGCATCCGGAGACTCTTGTTTTCAAAAGCCTGTTGGCGAATCATTGCGTACCTCCTTTGGATTTCAGCACGCCGGGTCGCCGGGACGCACGGGCGCCATCGGCGTCAGGACCGCGAAGCCGCCATTGGGCGTGCCGGCGGAAACGACCATGCCCTCGGACGTCCCGACGCCCTTCATCTCGCGCGGCTTGAGGTTCGCCACGAAGACGACCTGCCTGCCGTTGAGGACCGAAGGATCGGGATAGAAGGCGCGGATGCCGGAAAAGATCGTGCGGTGGCCGAGCGGGCCGCAGTCGAGCTCGAAACGGACGAGCTTCTTGCTTTTCTCGACCGGCGTGCAGCTTTCGACGAGGCCCACGCGCAGATCGCAGGCGTCGAACGCCTCGATGCCGATTTCGCCCTTGAGCGCGGGCACGTCGTTCGCCGCGGCGGCGGGGGCCCGCCGCCCGCGGGGGGGGCGGGCGCCGGCGCGGGAGCCGCCGCCTTGGCGGGGGCGGGCGTCTGCCTGGAAGCTTCGATCATCGCCTCAACGGCCGCCGGATCGACGCGCGTCGCGAGGT
>JAZUJQ010000204.1:0-6325 GCA_045642845.1 Kiritimatiellia bacterium | reverse complement strand
GGCGGACGCGCTGTTCCGCGACATCGTCATCGGCACGTCGTGCGGAGCGGTATTTCCGCAAGGCGACAACACGAGGGCCGTGCTCGAGAACATCGACGTCTTCCGCGCCGACGGCGGACTCATCAACAATTTCCACAACGGCGTGCTCCGCAGAAACAACAAATGGAACGAAATGAACGGAGGCCTCCAGAAAGAGGAGCCCGGTCCGCAGGAATTGAAACCCCGCAAACAGGAATTTTTCTTCCGCAATCTCTCCGCCGTCGACTGCACTCTCTTTCCGCATTTCTTCTGCGGCCGCAACATGGGCGCGCTGCCGAAGACTTTCGCCTTCGAAAACCTCTCCATCCCCGGTTCAACCGGACGCGGCGACTGGCGCTCCATCGGAAAAACCGACGGCATCGCGATCGACACCCGCAACGATCCAGACCGGTGGCTGATCACGTCGAATTACTCGTTCACCGTCACGAACTTCTGGCTGAACGGAGTGCGTTCGGGCTCGTTTCCCGCGGCGGCGTTCAACGAGCCGGAGAACATAACGGTGTCGGTCACGAACACGGTCGACGAATGCCCTGTCGCCGCGAAACCCGACGTGCACGACGTCGGCTGGACGTGTCCCTGCAAAGTCTGGATAGGCGGTTCGCTGCAACGGGACCGGCGGTTGATCGACGGAAACGCCGGTGAACGCCGGCTGCCTGTCGTCGACGAAAGCGCCGACATCGTCGCGGAAACGTCCAGGATCAAAAGCGTGTGGCAGCGAGTGCCTTCGTGGCTCGTCAAACTCGAAGCGACGGAACGCGACGGCGACGCCGTCGTGTACCGGCTCGTGCAGTGCGAAAAAAACGCCGGAATGCAAGCCGTCGTGACCGATGGATTTCTGCAGCGCGGCAACGGCGTGTGGCGTCTCGCGTTCGATTTGAAGGCTAACGGCGAAAATCCGTTCGGACTCCGAGCGAAACTGCAATCCAACGAAAAATCGTTCGAAAAAACCGTGCCGGTCGAACTTGGCGCCGACTGGAAACACGTCGAAATCGAATTCGAAACGGACTTCGACACGGACGTCACGGAACTCGTCGCGATCTCGCTGCTCGCCACGGACACGGCCGATGAGATTCGCTCCAAAAACCTGTCGTTGAGGAAAGAACAAAAAACGCGCTGAAACAAGCGCGCCGATTCCGGAGCCGCCCCCGGCGCCGGCTTAAAACAAATCGCCGTGCGATCCGGTTCTCGTGAGTTCAAGCACGAGAACGTCCCCGTGGATGCGGTAGATCAACAGCCAATCGGGAGATATGCGGCATTCACGGTGATTAGCCCGATTTCCTGAAAGCGCATGGTCTCTGCATGACGCCGGCAGCGCCGCGCCGTCGGCCAGGGACAAAACGGAAGTTTCAAGACGCGGCGGTGCGCGGACAGCCGACTCCGACGAAAGCGGAAACGGATTTGAGCGGCGTCATCATGAACGAATCGGTGAGCGAAACGCCGATGGCGCGCGTGACGTCCAGCGCCGCGAAAATCTTCGCCTGCACGGACAGTCCCAGATCGCCGAAGCCGGGAGAATAACGCGGCTTGATGGAGCGTCCGCGCCGAGCTTCATCCGCAGCGAGACGCGCGACCAAGTCATCGCAATGACGTTCTATGATTTCGGCGGCGGCGGCCTGGATCATGGCGGACTCCGCCACGGACGACACCTGAGCGGCGCGCATGAGCCGGTCCGGTCCGGGACCGAGCGTGGTCACGAAAAGATAGACACCGTCGCATCCGGCCAGATTACGCGCGAGATCGCGGCTTTCCAGTTCGAACGCGCCTTCGAGAGCAACGGACGCTCCGTTCACCGAAAGCGGAAAACGTTTCACGACGTCGCGCGGAACGGAAACCGCGCGCACGCGCTCCATCGTTCCGCGCAGAGCGGAAAGCACGGCCGCGTCGGGTTCGCCGCGGATTCCGAGAAACCTTGCGGCTTCGCTGCCCGGAACGGACTTCATTCCCCTGACGCACGCAATTCGGCGAGAAGCTTCTCGGCGGCGGCCGTCTGCGCGGCGCGTTTCGAACCGCCCTGCGCCGTGGCGCTGCGTCCGCCGACCGAAACGGAAAACGTGAACACCGGGTTCGACTCCGAACCGCTTCTTGAAATCTCGGTGTAAACGGGAGAACAACGGTATTTTCCCTGCCCCAGCGCCTGAAGCGCGGAACGAGGGCTTTCCTCGGCGGCGCCGATAGCCTTGCATTCAGCCAGATCGTCGCGGAAAACCGCCAGCACCGCGGCCTTGGCGGCGTCCATGCCGCCGTCGACGTAAATCGCGCCGATGACGCTTTCCATTGCGTCCTCGAGGTTGTGCGCGTTGTCGGCGCCGCCCGTGTTGCGCGCGCCGCGGTCGAGCCGCAGGGCTTCGCCGAGCCCGAGCGCGCGCGCCTTGGCGGCGAGCGAACGGGAACACACGAGCGACGAACGCGTGTTCGTGAGTTCGCCCTCGGGACTGTTCTCGAATTTGCGGTACAGCGCTTCCGTGATCACAAGCTCGAGCACCGCGTCGCCGAGAAACTCGAGACGTTGGTTCGATTCCTTGCGATCCCCCGACGCGATGCACGATGGATGCGTGAGCGCGACGTCGAGAAGATGCGGATCGTTGAACCGGTAACCGAGCGCGTTCTCGATTTTGCCGAGGTCCTCCGGAACGGTTTCCCCGACGGCGAACGGATTCCGCAGAAACGACGGAAGTTTCATTCTTCGGACATCTGGATCAGATAACGGCCGTAATCGTTCTTCTTCATGGCCTCGCCGGCGGAGCGCAGTTCCTCGCGCGAAAGCCAGCCCATGCGGAACGCTATCTCTTCGAGGCACGCGACCTTGAGACCCTGGCGGTTCTGTATCGTCTCGACGAAATTCCCGGCCTCGAGCAGCGAACCGTAGGTGCCTGTGTCGAGCCACGCGACGCCGCGCGAGAGCGGCTTCACCTTCAGCTTGCCGCGGCGCATGTAATCGAGATTGAGATCGGTGATTTCAAGTTCGCCGCGTGCGGAAGGCTTGATGCGTTTCGCGGCATCCACGACGCCCGAATCGTAAAAATACAACCCCGGAATCGCCCAGTTGGACTTCGGCTTGAGCGGCTTTTCCTCGAGATTCACGGCCTTGCCGTCGGCATCGAACTCCACCACTCCGTAGCGTTCCGGATCGCTCACGCGGTAACCGAAAATGTACGCGCCGTCCGTAGCGGACTCAGCGGCCGACCGCAGCGACTGCTGGAACTCGCTGCCGAAGAAAATGTTGTCGCCGAGCACGAGCGCGCACGGCTCGCCGGCGATGAATTCCTCCCCGAGAAGGAACGCCTGCGCGAGGCCGTCCGGACTGGGCTGGACCTTGTAGGAAAACTTCACGCCGAACTGCGAACCGTCGCCCAGAAGACGCTTGAACAACGGCGTGTCGTCCGGCGTCGAAATCACGAGAATGTCGCGGATGCCGGCCATCATCAGGACCGAGATCGGATAATAGACCATCGGCTTGTCGTACACCGGGAGCAGCTGTTTGCTGACGCTGCGGGTGATCGGGTGCAGGCGCGTGCCCGAACCTCCGGCCAGAACTATGCCCTTCATGAATCAGTACTCCTTTTCATACTCGCCTTTGCCGAGGCGTTTGAGTTTGGAAAAACCGGCGGCCTTCGCGCGGTCGTCGAGCGACGACTGGCTGAAGCCGACCGAAGAAAGGACCGGGACGCGGTGCACGGGCGCACCGCATTCGGGACACGAGGAAAGCGGCGCGTCGCGGATCGACTGCACGCGTTCGAAACCCTTCGCGCAGACTTCGCAACCCTTCGCGGAATCGTTCTTTTCGTAAACGTAAACAGGCATGCCGCCGAGTATAACCGCCAAACCGCCGGTTTTCAATCGCCGCTTCGTTTTGTTAGACTCCGGCGGCATGAAAACAACCGACGCCGCGCTCGCCGGCGTGAAAATAATCGAACCTGACGTTTTCCGCGACGAACGCGGATATTTCGTCGAAACGTACAACGAAGACCGGTACCGCGAAGCGGGCGTCCGCGCCGTGTTCGTGCAGGACAACGAATCGTGTTCGATGAAAGGCGTGGTGCGCGGGCTGCACTGGCAGGCCGCGCCGTACGCGCAGGCCAAGCTCATCCGGGTCATCAGCGGCGCGGTGTGGGACGTGGTCGTCGACATCCGCAAAGGCTCTCCGACGTTCGGAAAACACCTCGCAACGGTGCTGTCCGCCGAAAACGGCCGCCAGATATTCGTTCCGCGCGGTTTCGCCCACGGTTTCGTGGTGCTCGAGGACCGCACGGTATTCTCGTACAAATGCGACAACCTCTACCGCCGCGAATCGGAACGCGGGCTCATGTTCAACGACCCCGCGCTCGGCATCGAATGGCCGGACATCGGCGTCGCGATCACGCTGTCCGAAAAAGACAGGCATCATCCGAGTCTCGCCGACATAGAACCGTACGAATGAAATGAAAGCGCTTGTCACGGGCGGGCGCGGCATGCTCGGCCGCACGCTGCTCCGCGAACTGACCGACTTCGAGCTCGTGCCGGCGGATCTGCCGGAATGCGACATCACCAATCCGGTGGGTTTCGACGCGCTGCTCCGGCGCGAAAAGCCGGACGCCGTGATCCACTGCGCGGCGATGACGAACGTCGACAAATGCGAAGAGCTCCCAGAGCGGGCGTTCGACGTCAACGGCTGGGGCACGTACAACGTGGCGCGGTCCTGCCGCCGCCACGGCGCGCGCCTGATCGCGATTTCCACCGACTACGTGTTCGACAACGGCACCGGAGCCGCGGCGGACGAATCCGCCGACCTTCCGCACGGCCGCACGGTGTACGGAAAAAGCAAAAGCGCCGGAGAAACGTTCGTGCGCGCAGTCTGTCCCGACCACGTGATATGCCGCATCGCGTGGCTGTACGGATTCGGAGGCCCGAGTTTCGTGCACACCATGCTCCGGCTCGCGGACGGCACTCGCGGAGAGCTGAAGGTCGTGGACGACCAGCGGGGCAACCCGACGAGCGCGCTCGCCGTGGCCCGCGGCCTGCGGAGAATCCTCAAACGCCCGGAAATCCGCGGCACCGTGCACATGACGTGCGAAGGAGAAGCCTCGTGGGCCGATTTCGCCGAAGAGATTTTCCGTCTCAAAGGAATCGGACAAAAAGTGCGGCGCTGCACCACCGAAGAATATCCGCGCCCCGCTCCGAGACCGAAATACTCCTGCCTCGACAACGGAGCGCTGCGGCG
Organism: Kiritimatiellia bacterium; assembly: GCA_045642845.1. GTDB lineage: Bacteria > Verrucomicrobiota > Kiritimatiellia > RFP12 > UBA3636 > JAZUJQ01. The sequence goes on along the minus strand of JAZUJQ010000204.1, from coordinate 1,089 downwards.
TCTGGGACTGCCGCCCATGCCGCATTGGAAAGACGCGCTCGCGGAGTTTCTTAAACTGGAAACGGACGAAGCATTCTGCTAGTATTGGCGGTCAGACGTTTCCATTGGCGCGACGTCTTAACAACATCTCTCGACATGGGCGGATTTTTCGGCGCGGTCTCCCGCGAAAACTGTGCATCGGACGTCTTCTACGGCACCGATTACCATTCGCATCTCGGCACTCACACCGGAGGCATGGCCTTCTGGTGCGAAGACGGCGGATTCATGCGCTCGATCCACAACATCGGCAACAGTCCGTTCCGCACGCGTTTCGATGCGGACTACGCCAGATTCGCCGATCGCGCCCCGTGCTCGGGCATCGGTTCGATAAGCGACACGGACGACCAGCCTCTGCTGTTTTTCTCGCACCTCGGCGAATACGCGATCGCGACGGTGGGTCTCGTCACCAACGCGAAAGAGCTGCTCGACATGCTGATGAAAAAGCATCTGGCGAACTTCTCCGCGCTGCAGTCCGGCGAAATCACGCAGACCGAAATCATCGCCACCCTCATCAACACGCAGACCGGGATAAGCGAAGGCCTGCACTACGTCCAGGAAGTGGTGAAAGGCTCGCTCTCGATTCTTCTGCTCGCGCCCGGCAACGTGCTCTGGGCGGCGCGCGACCGCTGGGGGCGCACTCCCGTCGTGCTCGGGAAAAAGCCGGACGGATTCGCCGCCACGTTCGAAACGTGCGCGTTGCCGAACCTCGGCTACGAGGCGTTCCGCGATCTCGGTCCCGGCGAAGTGGTGCGCATCACCAGTTCCGGAGTCGAAGACATTCTTCCGCCCTCTCCGGAGGACGAACGTCTGTGCGCGTTCCTCTACGTCTACTACGGAAACCCGGCGTCGGCGTACGGCGGCGAAAACGTCGAAAAAGTGCGCTACCGCTGCGGCGCGAAACTCGCCGACTCGTGTCCCGCCGAAGGCGCGGACGACGTCGCGGGCATCCCCGATTCCGGAATCGCGCACGCGCTCGGCTACTCGCAGCGCTCGGGACTCCAGTACAGCAGACCGTACATCAAATACACGTCGACCTGGGCGCGTTCGTTC
>JAZUJQ010000203.1:0-5152 GCA_045642845.1 Kiritimatiellia bacterium | reverse complement strand
GAGCAGACGAGCACGTCGCACGCCAACTCCACCGTGGCGTCGGCCTCGGCGCGGCCGGTGTGATGCCCGCCCTTCACGAGCGCGGCATGGTTCGTTGAAGCGGCCAGCGCGCGTGCGGCTTCGAGCATGCCGTCGCGGTCGCGGATGGAAATACCGGTGAGGACCTCGGCTTCCGGGATGTTCGGCGTGACGAGCGTCGCGACAGGCAGCAGGGCGGTTTCGAGCGCGCGCACGGCGTCGTCCTCGAGCAGGCGCGCGCCGCTTGTGGCGACCATGACCGGATCGACGATGACGGGGAGGTCCGGAAATCCGCGCAGCTTCGCGGCGACGCATTCGACCGATGCGCGCGTGCCGAGCATTCCGGTTTTCACGGCGCCGATGCCGTAGACGCCGAGAACCGCGTCGAGTTGCGCCGCGATGAATTCCGGAGGCGGAACGAGCACGCCGGAAACGCCGCCGGGATTCTGGGCGGTGAGTGAAGAAAACACCGTGCAGGCGTGCAGTCCGAACGTGTGGAAGGCGCGGATGTCGGCTTGGACGCCCGCATTTCCTCCGCTGTCGCTTCCGGCGATCGTCAGGGCCGCAAGTTGTCTGCCGTCACGCATTGTCATCTGCATGTGCGGCCTCTCCAGTTTATTTGCGGTTGGCGTAGTTGCGTTCGATCCACTTGAGATAGTCACCCGACCGCACGGAATCGACCCATGCGGAGTTGGCGAGATACCATTTCACCGTGGCTTCGAAACCGGAGTCGGCGTCGTGCGTCTGCTTCCAGCCGAAATCGCGTTCGAGCTTGGAGCAGTCGATGGCGTAGCGCTTGTCGTGGCCGAGGCGGTCGGCGACGTGCGTGATGAGCGAAACGCGCGGCGCGCCGGAGGGAAGCGCGGGCGCGAGTTTGTCGACGAGCGCGCAGATGCGCTGCACGACGTCGATGTTCCTGAGTTCGGAACGTCCGCCGACGCAATACGTGGAGCCGCATTCGGCGCGTGTCATGACGGTCCAGATCGCGGCGCAGTGGTCCTCCACGTGCAGCCAGTCGCGGATGTTCAGGCCTTCGCCGTAGACCGGCAGGGGCTTGCCCTCGAGCGCGTTGAGAATCATCAGCGGAATGAGCTTTTCGGGGAACTGGTACGGGCCGTAGTTGTTGGAGCAGTTCGAGAGTGTGGTCGGAAGTCCGTACGTGTCGTGGTACGCACGGACGATGTGGTCGGACGACGCCTTCGACGCGGAGTACGGCGAGTGCGGCTGATACGGCGTGGTTTCCGAGAAGAATCCTTCGGGGCCGAGCGATCCGAACACTTCGTCGGTGGAGACGTGGTGGAAAAGCTTGAGCCTGTCACCGCGTCCGCGCGCCGCCTGAAGCAGATTGAACGTGCCGGTGACGTTGGTGGAGATGAAGTCCCCCGGCGACACGATGGAGCGGTCGACGTGCGACTCGGCCGCGAAGTGGGCCACGGCGTCGACGTCGTATTCGGAGAACGCTTTTTCGACGGCGCCGGTGTCGCGGATGTCGGCGTGCCTGAAGACGTAGCGATCGCCGTATTTCGCCGCTATGTCGGCGAGCGATTCCGGATTCCCGGCGTACGTGAGCGCGTCGAAATTCACGATGCGGCCTTTGAAACCGGTCTTTTCGAAGACGTAGCGGATGAAGTTGGAACCGATGAAACCGGCGCCGCCGGTGACGAGGATGTTTTCAAATGTTCTCATATTCGTGTATTTGAATTGTTGGTCAAGTGTGTTTTAAAGCGGTGGCGGGGGTTTATTTCGTTTTGATGAACACGACGGCGCCTTTCGGGATCGAGCGTTCGGTGATTTTGTCGCCGGGGACGAGACCTCCGGTTTTCGTCCAGTAGTAGGTGTCGGGTTTGTTCCAGGCCGTGCCCACGAGCGAAAAAACGGGTTTGCCCGCTTTCACGGTGCCGGCGATTTTGTATCCCTTGAGCGTTTTCGCTTTTTTCGCGAGATCGTTCGCCTGCGCCAGCGTGAGTGTGGAGCCTTTGACATATGTTTTCCCCGGTTCGAAATAGAACGTGGTGGACGCGATGGGGGAGGACGATGCAGGCGCCGTTTTGACGGCGGTTTTCGTGGCCGTCGCGGAGACCGTCGTCGTCGCGGGCTTCACCGCCGGAGTTTTGGGCGCGGAGGCCGGCGTCGCCGCCGGAATCTTCGTTGGCGTCGCCGCCGTCTTCGGCGCGGCGGGTTTTCCTGCTTTGAGGAGCGCGGACGTCGTGCGCTTGTAAAGCATGGCCGAAAGCTCCGGGTCGGCGTCCTTCAACCGGCCGGCGCGGACGTCCGGATCGTAGGACGGTTTTTTCGTCAGCCCGAGTTTCGCGCGGACCGGAGGCAGGGCGAAGAGCATGGCGCAGCGTTTGCGGCCGCGGTGTTTGCGTTTCTGCCAGGTGTTCGGTTTGCCGTAGGCCACCATGGAATGCGTGAGGACTTTGTCATCCGGAATTTTGTATTTCGTCTTGAGTTCCGTGATGAGTTTTTTGAGCGCCGTGTACTGCGCTTCGGTTATGTCCTTGTCGTGGTAACCGACGATTTCGATGCCGACCGAACGAGTGTCGAGATCAGTCACGTTGTTCCACATCGACAGCCCGGCGTGTTTGGCGACGCGGCCTCTGTCGATGATGACGTGGATGACGCCGTCTTCATCCACCAGGTAGTTGCATTCGCCGTTCTTCGAAAGTTTTTCGAGGGCGCCTTTTTTCGAGCCTTCCGTGGTGTGGAGGATGATGAAATCGGTTTTCTTGCGCAGCTGGCGTTTGGAGTTCCACTTCGAGCGGTGTTTCGTGTCGATCGTTCCGGGCGTGACGGCGCCTGCCGACGATGCGAACAGCATCGCCGCCAATGCAAGGATGATGACCGTCGTTTTTTTCATTTCAATGTCGAACCGCCGTTGCGTCGTCCGGAATCAGGCGCAGATATTCGCTGCATTCGGTCGCGATCTTCGCGAAGACCGGAGCCGCGCACACGCCGCCGTCGGCCTGCGGCGACGGTTCGTCGAATGTCACGAGAATCGTGAGCCTGGGATCGTTTTTCGGGAAGAACCCGACGAAGGAACTGAAGTTTTTGTTCGCGACGTAACGCCCGTTGAACACCTTTGTCGCCGTGCCGGTTTTTCCGCAGATCGTGTATCCGGGGACCGCGGCGCGCCGGGCCGTGCCTTCGCCGCTGATCGCCACGTGCGACATCATTTCACGCATGGTGGCCGCCGTTTTTTCCGAAATGGGCGTCGACACGACCTGCGGCTCCGCCTTGAAAACGGTCGCGCCGTCGGGGGCGGTTATCTCTTTGACGAGAATCGGCTTCATGAGGCGTCCGCCGTTGGCCATTGCGCTGTACGCGCCGACCAGCTGGATCGCCGTCACGGTCATGCCCTGACCGATGGACGTCCGGAGATGGTTCAGGTTGGAGCCGTCGCCGATCGTCGCGCCGCACGCTTCGCCGCCGAGCCCGAGGCCCGTTCTTCTGCCGAATCCGAAGTTTTTGAAATACGCCTGCTGGCGGTCTTTTCCAAGCATCATCCCCAGGCGCGTGGCGCCGCGGTTCGACGACCGCGCGAGCGTTTCTTCGACGCTCATTTCGGTCACTCCCGGGCGGATGTGGTCGTGCAGGGGTTTGCCGCCGTAAAGGCCGGGCCGGACGTCGAGCATCGTGTTCGGGGAGACGAGCTTTTCTTCGATCGCGGCTGCGGCGACGATCGGTTTCATGATCGAACCCGGCTCGTACACGTCCACCAGCGCGTGGTTGCACTGCTCCGTCGGCGTCGAATCTCCGAACGCGGCGCAGTTGAAATTCGGCATCGACACCAGCGCGAGGATTTCGCCGGTGCGGCAGTCCTGCACGATCGCCCAGGCCGCCTTGCAGCCGCATTTCGAATTCGGGTTGAAATTCGTCATGCCGATCGACAGCGCCTGCTCGGCGGTTTCCTGGATGTGCTCGTCTATTGAAAGATGCACGTCGCAGCCGTTGCGCGGCGGCACGAGACGTTTGCGGCGTTCGCGGATTTCGCGGCCGCGGCGGTCTTTCACGCCTTCGATCAGTCCGTTGGTGCCTTGCAGGAATCCGTTGAACGTTTTCTCGATCCCCATGTGCGGGGTCTCCACGGAATTGATCGCCCCCACGACGTGGCTGGCGCGTTCCTGATACGGGTAGACGCGCCTGTACGCCACCTGGGTGCCGACCCAGTGGGTCATGTTCGTGTCGGCGTCGATCTCCCGCAGGATGTCCGCGTCGGCTGTGCGGCCGATGTCGAAGAATCTGCGCCCTTTCGCGTCGGTGACGGCGGCGCGGATCCGCTTTTCGTTGAACCCCATGGCGATGAGCTTCTCGGCCGCGGCGTTTTTGTCGGCTTTTTCGGGGATCGCCGTCGGGTCGAGGAACACCATCCGTTCGGGCAGCGTCTGCGCGAGCGGATACATTTTGCCGTTGCGGTCGTAAATCGTCCCGCGCACCGCGTGGAGGGTGTTGGTGAATCCGCCGACTTTGTGCAGTTTTTCTTCGTCCGGATGCAATTGAGCCTTCCAGAGCCCGTGAGCGACCCAGACGAACAACGCGCTCGCGAAGATCGCGATCGCCGCCACGCGGCCTCGTTCTCCGGAGCACGGAAGTTTCATGCGGACTCCCGGCGCGTCAGCGCGTTTTGGCGTAAGCCTGGCGGGTCGCGCCGTCGGGACCGATGGACGACGGCATCGACATGGCGACTATCTGGTACGGCTTCGCACGGTCCATTTTGATGGCGTGTTTCACCAGAGTCTGCCTGACCGATGCGTTGGCCTGGACCCAGTTCGTGTTTTCGCGTTGCAGTTTTTCGGTGAGGACCGTCCTGCGGTTTTCTTCTTCCCGGATTTCCGCTTCCATCGAGTTCACGCCGGTTTGGAAATGCAGCGTCAGGACGGCCATGAACACCATGACGATGATGCCGATGACGATGTTGCTGCCGAGAACGGCGGTGTTCTGCGTGTCGTTCCAGTTGCGGTTGGTTCTGCGGGTGGAAAAGATTCTGTTTTTGCGTTTTTTGGTCATCGGGTCAACTCCGGGTGATGCGCCTCACGGCGCGGAGTTTTGCGGGACGTGGGCGGGGGTTTTCCGCGCATTCGGTTTCAGATGGTGAAATGGCGTGGCGGTAAAGGGGCGGCACGGGCGGCGGCGG
>JAZUJQ010000202.1:0-5123 GCA_045642845.1 Kiritimatiellia bacterium | reverse complement strand
CGTTCGCCGATTCGGCCAGCCGGACGTCTTTGTCGGCCAGCTGCGCCGAAAGTTCGGCGATGCGGTCCTCTTTCCCGGAAAGCTCTTCGGCCAGTTCCCGGATGCGGGCGTCCTTTTCCTCGAGCTCTTCCGCGATGGCGGCGGCGTCGAGACCGTCCGCCCGGTCCGCCTGCGCTTCGGCGCGTTCCGCGGCGCCGGACGTCAATTCGTCGGCCGAGATGATTTTCGAGCCTTCCGGAATCTGGCCCGACGCGCGGAGCACGGAAATGCCCTGCGTGTGGAACGGTCCGAGAATGCGGCCGTCGGGACGCACGATGATCGTGTTCATGGCGAGGAAGGGGGCCTCGCGGGCGTGCCGCCAGTGCGCTTGATCGGACGAAATCTGGTCGTCCGGGAAAATACGGCATTCGCGCGCCCATTTGAGCAGCTCTTCCGGCGTCGCGGGACCGTAGATCTTCCCGTCGCTTGCGCCTTTCATCCACCAGTTCGGGGACAGCGGAGCGTTGTTTTGTTCAGCCATTTTTATTTCCTCATTCCGGGAAAGCCGCCGGCCTTCCCGGCCATCATGCTGATTTCTTTCTGAAGCTGGGCTTCGAGCGCGGCCGCTCCGGACATCGTGCCGCCGGACCGTCCCTGGCGAGTCCGGTCCGGAGCGTTCGTCACGATTTCCGGCTCCACGATTTCGGCCGGCGCCGGCGCGGCGCCGATGCCGGCGAGCGTTTTGAGCGCGTTTTTCATGCGCGCCAGATCCGATTCCGCGGTTTCGGCGCGTTTCACCGCTTCGGCGGCGGCGGCGGCCGACAGTTCGGACTCTTTCCGGGCGTTTGAAATTTTTTCCGCCGCGGCGGCCGCCTCGGCGTCGGCTTTCGCGGCTTTTTCCGCCGCGGCCGAGCGGGCCTCTTCGGTTTCCGCCAGTTTTCTCGCGGTTTCCAGACGCGCGCCTTCGGCCTCGGCGAGCCGGTCCGCCGTTTCGGAAAGTTTTTCGGACGTCTTCTTCCGTTCCGCCTCCGTCTCGGCGAGACGGGCCGCGGTTTCTTCGCGCCCGGCTTCGGCGGCCGCGAGTTTTTTTTCGGCTTCGGCGCACGCGGCCCTGGCTTCGCGTTCCGCCTTTTCGGCGGCGGCGGCGCGGGCTTCCGCCTCGTGCAGCCTGCGCAAAGCGGCCAAAGATTCGTCGCGCACGAAAAACACGCCGTTCCCGGGGATGCCGGCCATCACGTCCGGATCGTCGAGATAATCGCGAGGAAACGGACCGAGCACGTTGAACCCGTCGTCGACGGAAAGCACGAGGCAGTCGAGCTTGAGTTCCGGCACGAGAACGACGGACGTCCAGTTCTTCCCGTCGCGCGACGCCATGGAATCGGCCGCGAGCGATCCGCTCTTCGCGCGGGCGCGCAGAGCGGACAGTGGGACGGGGCCCGAAACGACGCCGGACGAGTCCTTGACAAACCATTTTTCGTCAAAGTTTTGCATGCGGGAAATAATAGCAGAAAAAGCCGTCGGTTCAAAACGCGCCGGAACGGTCAGTTGCGGCGGTAAAGCGCGTAGAGAACTGCGTCGAACGAAACGAGGACGATGAGCCCGGCGTAGAACCAGATCAGCCAGGGCAGGGCCACGGTTTCGCCGGGCGCGGCGGCGGCGCGGGCCGCCGTGTACAGGCAGACCATTTTGCCGATGCCGAAGACGTAGCCGAGGATGATCAGCGTCAGGAACACCGGGCTTTTGCCCTTCACCGTTTTCGTGCGGAGCGCTTTCGCGATCGAGAACGGCCAGCTCGAGCCGAAGCAGACGAGCATGGCGGCTTCGAGGATGTCCGCGACTGCTTTGGCTTCCATCACCATTCGCTCCATTCGGGTTTGATCGAGAAGACGGCGTGAAGTCTGCGGACGTCCACCTTCGGCTTGCGCGCGTAGGTGTACACGCCGTTCTGCTCCTGCTCGACGTCGGTGAGCTGCGTGTAGCAGTGCCCGGCGAGGCTGGGGAGGGAGGCGAAGAGTTCCGCCTGCGGTCGGATGCGGTCGAGATACTCGTCCGGGTTCTCGAATTTGAGGCCGTTGTACCCCCAGGCGTCTGCGGCCTGTTTCGCGCGGTCTTCGGGGCGGATGTAGCGGAAGCCGCCCCATTCGTCGATGATGTACGGCATGCCGCGGCGGTAACCGGTTTCAAGCGCGAACTTCACGCGCACCGGGACGTCGGCCGGCAGCGCGAGCCATTCGCGGTGTTCGCCGTCTTCGGGATTGGGCGAGTCTTTCGCCGGAACGAGGAAATCGCGCTGTTCTTCCGGCGTGGCGCGGTAGCTGTGCACCGTCCACAGATCCGTTTCCACGTGGAAGTAGCCGGACGAATCGTTCACCGGACGCGAAGGGTCGGCGGCGCGTGTCAGCGAATACACGTGATGCGAGAACTCGCGGTAGTTGCGCGTGCGGTCGACGTTGCCTTTGAATTCCCAGCCGGTTTCGTTGAGCGGAGTCCACGCGAGAATCGAGGGATGGTTTTTGAGCGCCTTTACGGTCTCGAGCCAGTCGGCGCAGAAATTGCCCTGCGCGGTGCGCGAGACGGTGCTGAAACCCCAGCTGGGGTATTCGGCCCAGGTCATGTAGCCCAGACGATCGGCCCAGTAGTGGAAGCGGTCCTCGAAAACCTTCTGGTGCAGACGCGCGCCGTTGAAGCCGGCCGCCATGGAGCGCTCGATGTCCTTGCGCAGTTCGTCGTCCGAGGGCGCGGTCCAGATTCCGTCCGGATAAAAACCCTGGTCGAGGACGAAACGCAGATAGACCGGTTTGTTGTTGAGGCGGAAGCGTTCGTTTTCGCAGGAAACCTTGCGCATGGCGAAATAGCTTTCGACCGAGTCGACGGTTTTGCCGCCGCGGACGACGGAAAGCTTTGCATCGTACAGGAACGGATCGGCCGGGTTCCATTCGCGGAGGCCGGGCAGGGACACGGAAAACGGAACGCCGTCGGCGGCGGGGAGTTCTTTCACGGCGGCTTTTTTCCCGGCCGCGTAAACCGTGACGCGGAGCGCGTCGCCCGGCTTCACCGCGGAGAAACGCGGCGTGAACACCGCCTCTGCGGCGTCGAAATTCGGGACGATTCCGCACGACAGCAGTCCGTGCTCCGGCACCGCTTCGGCCCAGACGGTCTGCCAGACGCCGGTCGTGCGCGTGTACATGCAGCCGAACGAGCCGTAGGCCTCCGACTGTTTGCCGAGCCCCTGTTCGCGCGAGCGGCCACGGTCGATCGCGTGGATGAAGAGATTCTGCTTCACGCCGGGTCTGGCCCACTGCGTGACATCGAGCGAGAACGGCGACGAACCGCCCGAATGGCTGCCGGCGTCATGTCCGTCGATCCACACCGTGCACTCGTAATCCACTCCGCCGAAATTGAGGAAGATGCGTTTGCCGGACCAGTCCTTCGGGAAAGTCACCTCGCGGTGGTAGAACACCGACTCCATGAAGTCCTTGCATCCGACGCCCGAAAGTTCCGATTCCGGACAGAACGGCACGTTGATTTTGCGGTCGAACGCCGACGCATCGCGCCAAAGGCCGCGTTCCATGCCGCTGTTGCCGAAATCGATCGAGAAGTCCCAGACGCCGTTGAGGTTGATCCACGCGTTTTCGCGGCGGAATTGCATTCGCGGATATTCGGGGCGGGGGATTTTGGTCTGTTTTTTCATGCCGATGGAGATTTGACTGAACCCGCCCGCATTCTATCACAACGGCGCAAAGACGTGAGGCGCAATTCGCCAAATAGAAAGGACACCGGAGCGGCCGTTCAGTTGATTCGTATGTTTTTACTTTCATCGTCGCGTTTCCCCGCCTTTTTCAATCCGGTGTCCATTATTTTGACGCAATGCGCTCTTCGAAAAACGGCCGTCGCGCGACTTGAAACCGGAAGAAAACTAGTGTTAGTATTCCGCGCAGCCGCCAAAGTGGCGAAATGGCAGACGCAGTTGACTCAAAATCAACCGCCGCAAGGCATGTGGGTTCGAGTCCCACCTTTGGCAAAAATAAATCCAAATCCCGGAGGTTTCCCATTAGCCCGCTCCCATATCGTCCGTTCCCCCCTCACAACAACACGTCCGCGCCGCAGCAGCGGCCGCAGCAGAACCGCTTCGGCGGTCCGCGGCGTGAATTCGACGGTCCGAGAATAAACATGGCGATCCGCGTTCCGCAGGTGCGTGTCATCGCCCCCGACGGATCGAACGAAATCATGGACACGCGTGACGCGCAGTACCGCGCGCGCCAGCTCGGTCTCGACCTCGTCGAAGTCACTCCGAACGCCCAGCCGCCGGTCTGCAAGATCATGGACTACGGCAAGTACAAGTACGAGCAGGAACGCAAAAAGAAGGAGGAGCGCCGCTCCCAGAAGCAGCAGCAGGTCAAGGAAGTCAAGTTCCACGCGAACACCGACGTGGGCGACTACAACCTGAAGATGCGCAACATCCGCGCGTTTCTCGCCGACGGCTGCAAGGTGAAACTCACGCTCATGTCCCGCGGCCGCGAGAACGCCCACCGCGAACTCGGCGAGGAGCTGATGAAGCGCGTCGTGGAGGAACTCGCCGACGTGGCGCAGATCGACCAGATGCCCAAGACGATGGGCCGCACGCTCACCGGCATGATCGGTCCCAAGAGCCAGAAGGGCCGCAACTGATCCCCGCAAATCCGGTTTTCGGCGAAAGGACCGGATGCGAGTCCGGTCCTTTTCTTTTTCGAAGAAATGATATTCGACCGCCAGCTCAACGAGACGGAACGACGTGATTCCGTAAACAATCTGTATTGGTTTTCCTGCATCAACGGCGTGGCCTACGCATGCGCGGGCGAGACGATGATGCAGCTGCTGGCGGTCGGCATAAAAGCCCCTGACGCGGCCATCGCGGCGATCGGGATTTTCCTGTACGTCGGGTACATCTGCCTGCCGTTCGGAAAGTCCACGGCGGCCCGCATCGGAGCCGCGCGCTGCGAGGGCTGGTTCTGGATGCTCCGCAACGGTTTCGCTCTTCTGCTGGCTTCATCGGCGCCGATCGCCGTGGCGGGGCATCCGCGCATCGCCACGGCAGTTCTTCTGCTCGGGGGCTTCGGGTTCTACGGCAGCCGCCCGGGGGCCAACGGCATGCCGGATCCGCTCAT
>JAZUJQ010000201.1:0-3694 GCA_045642845.1 Kiritimatiellia bacterium | reverse complement strand
GTCCCTTGCGGGACTGCGCCCCCGATCGCGTTCCGGGGAGATTTTCAGGTCTGTCCCTTACGGGACTGCGCCCCCGAACCCCCGCTTTTCAGGTCTGTCCCTTGCGGGACTGCGCCACCGATCGCGTTCCGGTTCGCGGGTTCGGATTCCGGTTGATTTTTTCGTGCAAAAAAAAACATACTGTGTTGCGTGTCCGGGATTTTCACGCCGGACGTGAAAACCTTTTCCAAACACAAGGAGACGCAAAAATGATAATCGTGAACACGGAAAAAGTCCCCGGGTATGAAATCGTGGAAATAAAAGGATTGGTGCAGGGCAACACGGTTCGCGCGAAGCACGTCGGGCGCGACATCGCGGCGAGTTTCAAAAACATCGTCGGCGGCGAACTCAAGGGGTACACCGAACTGCTCACGGAATCGCGGCGCGAAGCGATGTCGCGCATGATGCAACAGGCCGAGCAGCTCGGCGCGAACGCCGTGATCAACGTCCGTTTCGCCACGAGCGCCATCACGGCCGGTGCGTCGGAAATGATGGCGTACGGCACTGCGGTCGTCGTTTCTCAGGCGAACTGAAACCCGGAGCGCGGGCAATGGACGAATTTGAAGTTTACGTATACCTCGCGGTAATCGGTTTGTCCGTGGCGCTGCTCGTCGTGCAGTGTTTCGTCGGTACGCTCATCGAACGCGCGCACATCGGATCGTTGGAGGCTCGCGAGGCGGCCAATGCGGATTTTCTGATCACCAACCTGGACGTTCCGGATTGCAAAGAAGGTTCGCGGGCTCCGGCGATGGTGACCGGCGAAGCGGTCGTTTCAAGCGACTATTTCAAGACCTGGCTTTTCAGTCTGCGGAATGTTTTCGGAGGTGAATCGCGTTCGTTCACGCGGTTGTTCGACCGGGCGCGCCGCGAGGCGACGCTGCGCATGATCGATGAAGCCAGAAAGGCCGGCTACAACGCGGTCTGCAACGTGCGCTACGAATCCGCCGACATAGCGGGCAACGCCGCTGTCAACGGCGCCGGCTCGAACGGAAAAAAGACGCTGAAAATGGCGGCTTGCTCCGTCTCCGGAACGGCTTACACGAGGCCGTGAACGGCGCGGACGATCTGGCGGACGAACCCGTGTTCCGGCGGCCCGCGGCGCCGACGGCTGCGGATCCGGCCGGCGTGAGCGGGGAGCCCGCGCTGTATTCCGCCGCGTCCGCCGCGCAGGCGCGCGCCGACAGACGGGCCTGGCTTTCGGAGAGATGGGCTTCGACGTCGTTTGCGTCGAGGCTCGGCGTTTTCGCCGCATTGTGCGTTTTTTCCGGAGCCGCGGCCGTCGCCTGCGTTTTCGCGAAGGGCTCTTTGGGGTTCGCGGCGCTGGCGGTCGTGATAGGTGCTCCGGTCGTCGAAGAAGTGGCGAAGGCGGTCGGCCCGTTGATGATTCTGGAGAAAAGCCCGTGGTTGTTCGGCGGCGCCGCTCCCATAGTGTCCGTCGGCTTCATGTCCGGGCTGATTTTCGCGGCGTGCGAAAATCTGCTCTATTTTTTCGTGTACATCCCGGACGAGGAACTGACCGTCGGGCTGGTGCTCTGGCGTTTGATCGCCTGCACGTCGATGCACGTTCTCTGCACGGTCGTTTCGTGCACCGGACTCGCCCGCGCGTGGCGCCGTGCGTTCCGGGCGAAAGGCGAGTTCGACGCGGCTCCCGCGATTCCCTGGCTGGTCGCCGCCGTGGTCGTTCACGCGGCGTTCAACTTCTGCGCGCTCGCGCACGGACTGATGACGGCGAGTCCGGATTGACGCGCCGCGCCGCAGCCGCGTTTCACGACCCGGCCAGCAGTTCCTCGCGATCGTCGAAATGGATCGTGCGGTCCGCGAAGATCTGGTAGTTCTCGTGCCCTTTGCCGGCGACGAGCACCACGTCGCCCCCGCGATCGGCGAGTTCGCGCGCGAGGCGCAGCGCCTTGCCGCGGTCGATTTCAGCACGGACGTTTTCAAGCGCCGGCCGCACGCGCCGCACGCCTTCGAGCACGTCGCCGAGAATCTTCGCCGGGTCTTCGGAGCGCGGATTGTCGGAAGTGGGGATCAGCACGTCGGCGAGGCGCGCGCACGCCTCGCCCATCGGGGCGCGTTTCGTGCGGTCGCGGTCGCCGCCGGCGCCGAAGACGACGAACAGCCGTCCGCGCGTGAGTTCGCGCAGAGTGCGCAGCACGTTCTCGAGCGCGTCCGGGGTGTGCGCGTAATCGACGAAAAACGCTGCCGGGCTTCCGGGAACCGCCACGGGTTCGAGACGTCCGCGCACCGGTTCGGCCGCCGAAAGACTGCGCGCCGCGGCCTGCGGATCGACGCCGAGGAGAGTCGCCGAAGCGAACGCCGCCGCCAGATTGAGCGCGTTGTGGCGCCCGAGCAGCCGTGATGCGATCGTGAAACGCGTTCCGCCGAAAACGACGGCGAACGACGTTCCCGCCGGAGTCATCGCCGCATCGGCGATCCGGACGTCGCCGTCCGCGGAAAATCCGTATGTCAGCGTGCGCACCCCGCCGCGCGCTTTCACGGCGTCCGCGAGCCGGGCGCCGTACGCGTCGTCGGCGTTCACCGCCGCCGCGCCGACGTCGAGTTCGAGGAACAGCCGCGATTTGGCGGCGAAGTAGGCGTCCATCGTGCCGTGGTAATCGAGATGGTCGCGGGTGAGATTCGTGAACGCGGCGCAGGCGAAGCGGGTGCCGTCCGCGCGTTTCTGGTCGAGCGCGTGCGACGACACCTCCATCGCGCAGGCGTCGCAGCCGTTGCCGCGCATCGCGCGGAAGGCGTGCTGCAGCTCGAGCGGTCCCGGGGTCGTGTTGCGCGCGGGTTCGGCTCGGCCCCCGCCGAAATCGTTTTCGATGGTGGAGAGCAGCCCGCAGCGGCGACCGTCGTCCGAGAGGACTTTCCGCACCAGATTCGCGATCGTGGTCTTGCCGTTCGTGCCGGTGACGGCGAAGACGGAAAGCTCGTGCGAAGGGTCGTGCGTTTCGGCGCACGCGAGTTGCGCGGCGGCGGCGCGTGAATCCGCGGTGCGGGTCCAGACGACTCCTGCGGGCGGATCGGCCGGCGGAGGATCCTCGCAGACTATTTCGGCGGCTCCGGCGGCGATCGCCGCCGGAATGAACCGCGCGCCGTCGACCGAAGCGCCGCGCACAGCGACGAACGTGTCGCCGGGCTTCACGAGTCTGGAATCGGTCCTGATCACGGCGCGGTTCCGGCGTCGGCCGGCTTTGCGTCGTCCGGGCGCCTGTAGTAGCGCGCGTAATCGATTTTCATTTCCATCGGGAACGTCGACGCGCCGAGGGTTTCCCCGGTTTTCGGATCGACGGTGTCTTCGTCCAGCACCTTGTTGCCGTAACCGCCGAGCGCGAGATTCATGATGAGAAAGTGCGGTTTGCGGAACGGATTGCCGAACTCCGGCCCGGGCCAGTCGCCGCGCGAGAGGTCGCACGCGCCGTAGCGCATTCCGTCGTAGAAGAACACGAGCCGGTCTTCGTACCAGTCGAGCGTGTACGTGTGGAAGCCCTCGTAGGGACGTTCGCCGGGAGCGGACATCGTGCGGTCGCCCCCGCCGATCACGGTGTGGAAGTCCGACGCCTTTTTGTGTTCGTGTCCGTGTTTCGACGTGTGCACGCAGGAGGCGACTCGGTTGGACTGGTTGCACCAGATTTCGACGATGTCGATTTCG